>JAFGTU010000087.1 GCA_016933985.1 Sedimentisphaerales bacterium
CGCCAAAGACCACGGCGTCCCCTCCGGCGTCGGCGCACACGACCTGCGAGCCGTCGTCGAGTGCGAAAAGAACGGCATACCCAGCGACTTCTACATCAAGACCTTCCATCACCACAACTACGCCTCCGGCCCCAGGCCCGACCAGTTGAAGGCCCCCTACTCCGAGATTCCCGGCTACTGGTGCAAGGACCCGGCCGAGACAATCGAGGTTATGAAGAATGTCGCCAAGCCCTGGATCGCATTCAAGGTAATGGCCGCAGGCGCAATACCGCCCAAGGACGCCTTCAAATACGTCTTCGAAAACGGCGCCGACCACACCCTCGCAGGGATGTTCGATTTCGAGATCGCCGAGGATGTGAAGATCGTCAATGATATTCTAAGCAACCTCAATAACAGGGCCCGCCCGTGGCGAAGTTAGCGCCGGATAAACCGCAAGACCACGCACAACAATTCACGGTTCGGGGCCGAGTGCGAAGCTTCAGGTATGCAATCCGTGGCCTTGGCTCGATGCTCAAGAGCCAGCACAACGCCTGGCTCCACGCCGTCGCCACTATTCTCGTCGTGTTCCTCGGCCTGATGTTTGGGCTTTCGGACCCTGAATGGTGTTGGCTGGTCCTCGCCGTTATGGCGGTCTGGACCGCTGAAGCCCTGAATACCGCTCTGGAGTTCCTCGCCGACGTCGCATCCCCGGAGTTTCATCCCCTCGTCGGAAAGGCCAAGGACGTTGCCGCCGGCGCCGTCCTAATCTCAGCCATAGGCTCCGCCGCAATCGGCCTGCTCGTCCTCGGCCCCCACGCCCTGAGATTCCTAAACGACATCTTCGCCCCCATCAAATAGAACGAGGCAAAGACACCGATGGCAAAAGCTCATACATCCAGTTGCATCATTCGATATGCGTCAATTATGTTTTCCTTCAGCTCTTTCAGGGTCTTGCCCTGGCTAAAGACGCCCGGAATCTCCTTGAGCTTTCCGACAAACCATCCGTCGTCCTGCCAGTATTCAAGAGTAAAGAATCTCTTCATTTTTGGCCCCTTTCGGTTCTGTAGAAAAAGAGCTCGATACGTCATAAACATCATCGGCTGCTGTTATCCGGATGTTCTCGTGGCATAAATTCTACCAGAATTCGCTTTCAGACGCAAACAAAAAAGGCCGCGACTTTATCGCCCACGGCCCTTCAATTCTCAATTCTTAATTCTGCATTCTACATTCTCTTCCGCCTTCTCAAGACCTGCTCAAACAAGCCGACTTCGCCCCACCCTCAACAATCGCCCGCGAAAAACAAACCAACATCTTCCTCCGAGCCAACACCCCCCAAATCAAAAAAGCCCTCGCAATACCAACCGCCTCAGACGCAGAAGCCTTCGCAGAACTCCGCCGTCGAAAAAACATCTTCGGCTAAACACCGCCCCCTCCGTCATGCCGAGCGAAGTCGAGGCATCTATTAGAACTACCCCGCAAAGCGGACACATCCGCTTCGATCTCAAACCTTCTCCGGCGCAAGCAAGTACCTCAAATCTCCCAAAACACGACGCCACAAAGATGAAAAACGACTGACTAACTAAAAAAATGTGCCGCAGAATCAGCGTTTTTCAGCCAATATGTAGGTTTCGGCAGAAATATTTAGATTCTCGGAATTTTTTGCTTGCTCTGCGCATTGCGTGTGTATAAAATGCGCGTACAGTTGGGACCTTGCCTACCCTGAATATGGGCAAGGTAGTACAAAAAAGTAAATACTAATAGTTGTTCTTGTAATTGATGTGTTCCATGTTCAGGGCATGGTGGCTGGCAGTATCACGGCTTGCCCAAGTGGTTAGGACATCATACGCAGGAACGCACTTGCGGGAGCCACGACTATGATCGTGTATCTCTTTGTGCGTTCGTGCCGTTGGCTCCCCGGAAGGGTAGTCAACGGGCATGGACGGAGCCGCCGAAAAACATAATGGCAATTGGCCGGAAGCAGCGAAGACCACTGTGGATGGTGCGCGAGCGCATCCGACGTATGATTTCTATGAACAGGGAGTCAAGCGAGTTACCTGGCTCACGGCAGTTTTTGCAGCCATTCAGAAAGGAAATGGCGGCCATGCCGTGGCAATCGTGGCCATTCTCACGCTGTGTAAAATCGCATGCGATTTGGTCAAAAACAAAGCTGATGGTGTTGATCTCCTGACGCTCATCGGCTGCCTTGTAATTGCAGCGATGATTTCCACAATTGGCCTGTTTGCAACGTTCTGGGCTGGAAAAGGGTATCATGCCGAGAATACCGAAGAAGACGAAAGTGATACGACTGAACTTGGAGCTGGCAGAGAAGGTTCGAGCCAGAATGGAGCAGCTCCGTGATGAGACAGGAGCCCACAGCTTGACGGAAGTAGTCAGCAAATCCCTCGCCGTCTATGATTATGTCTGGTCGCAGAAAAAAAGTGGGGCCAAAGTCGTCATTCAAGATTCCCAAGGCACGCGAGAGCTTGTAATTCTGTGATCTGAAAGCCCGAACCCGCCTTGCTTCGGCTACTTCAATCGTCGCCGAAGACTATTCGCACTAAACCTCTTGAAGAATCCCGAATCTCACGCGATCCTCTTGATTGACTGCCCGCCCCTTTTCCTCAAGAAGCCTTCTTTTCTCATTCCCCGCACTTCTCCCCATCAGCCTCCACCTGCTCATCCTCACCATCCAGAAAAATAGTGTGAATCTGCGTCAATCCGTGTCTAAAACGAAAATTCACTTGAAATCAAACACCTAATATGATATAATACTCACCAAACTAAATAAGCAATAAGAAGGCTCGAACCATGCCCGAATCAACAGTAAATAATCAACCTGTCCTGACCTTGGCCTGCCCTGAGCATCGTCGAAGGGTCGAACGGATCATCAATACTAAACCTGCCCCGCCCAATCTGCCGATTCCCGCTTCGCCTATGTCTCCCATCTTCCTACAATCCTATTCTCTCCGCGTTCTCGGCGATCTCTGCGGTAATAGAGCAATTATGCAAAACAAACCCAATTTCAAAATAGGCAAAATAGCCCTAAACCCTTACCCCAAAAAGCATTATGACAAAATTTCCCCCCTCCGCCCCCGCCAAAACAAACCCAATCAAACCCAATTGATCGCGCCGAAGCTTCAGGCAAAACCGGATTCCCCCGCAATACGCAACACGCAATCCGCAATACGAAATCAACCCTCAGAACTGCCGGATGCGGATATCCTTGAACTGGACCATCATGTCGGGGCCCTGGTGGACCTGCAGGGCGAGCTTGCCGCTGGCCGGCATCCGCGGGTCGCTGTCTTCGAGCTCGCACATGACCACGTCGTTGATTTTGAGCACGACGTGGCCGCCCTCGGCGATAACCGTATAGTCGTTCCACTGCTTGTCCTTGACACCCTTGAGCAGCTCAGCCGGGTCCCCGACGCTGCCGACGACATCTCTTTTACCATCCTTATCGATGACCACCTTCTGCCCGCGCTCGGCCAGGACCTCCCGGAGCGTATATTCCATTATCACTCCCGTCCAGCGGTTGTCGGCGGAGAAATCCGCCTGCGGGCCGATCAGCGCCTCGTTTTCCATTCCCATCCGCTCCCGGCTTCTGTAATAGATCCCCGAATTGCCGCTCTCCAGCCTGAACTTCAGCCGCAGCTCGAAATCCTTCACGTCCCCGCCCGCCCAGATCAGAAACGTATTCTCCGAAACCCGGCTCTCTGGCGTTGTCTGACCCGTGATTGTCCCATCTTTGACGGTCCATATCCGCGGATTGCCGCGCCAGCCGGTCAAATTCCTGCCGTTGAACAGCCTCTCGAATCCCGCCTCGACCCCGACTTTGGCGCTCGGCGTCGTATCCGCCTCCAAATCGCTTGTCGCGAACTGTATCCCGTCCAGATAGAAACGCAGAATCGCCTTGTTCCACCAAATCTCTGTCCTGTGCCCGAACTCGCTGTAGAAAACTCGCCCCTTGCCGTACTGCTTGATCCACGCCAGGGCGAAATCATCGTCCTTGCGATGAATCCACGGCACCGTCATATTGGTCTTCTTCGTATCGAGCGACAGCAATACCCGCAGGTTCTTCCGCGAATACGGGTCGGCGTACTGAAACACCTCCTCGGCTATGCGAAAATCCTTACCGTCGAACGCCGCCAGCAGCCGATTTCCCGGCTCCTCCAGCTTCACGCCCACCTCCTCGTTCCACGGATGCCCCCAATACGCCGCACCGAGCATATCGAGGAATTCCGGCCAATGAGTATTGCCCCCGACTGCGTGATGATACGCAACAATCCCGCCGCCTCCCGATACCCAATCCAGAAGGCTCTTGCGAAGCAGCTTTTCGACAGCGTCGATATCGTCGCCGTATTTCCTGAATTTCTGCATGTCCCGCTCGGTCGGGCGAATCCAGGGCCCGTTGCTGTTGTTCATTATGATAGCGTCGAGCTCCGCCAGGTTCTCGGGCAGGTACATCGCCACGTCGTCGCTGACTACCGGCTCGAATGCCCCCGTCCTCTCGCCGAGCAGCTTCATCGCATACTCGGCCTGCGGAATCGAATAGCCCTTGTGCGGCGACTGCTCCATAAAGGGCGTGTTCCATATCAGCACGCGCCGGTTCTTTTTCGGCGCAACGCTCGCTGTCTCAGGTATTGCCGCCTCTATCTGCTCGGCCTGCTGCTTGGTCACCTGGGCTATCGAAGAAGCAGCCGGTGCAAGCACCGCCGCCAACAGAGTTATTCGCACAAAACGCATGGCAAGCATCGTGATGGTCCTCCACTATGCTGTTTTGAACTTGGGATTTATGACATTCGATATTGTTTAGTATTTCGGATTTCCACCGTAAGGTGTCCTGTGGAGTGCTTCCGGCGCAAGCCGTCCTGTGGAGGATTTCTTTCAAATCCCTCCAGCGATTTACAAAGACCAGCCCTCTCTGTATTCGCGCCACAGTGCGCCGTCTGCCTTATCGTTATTCACGACCTTCATCTTGACCGGATCGAACTCTATCTTGCCCTCGACCTGCGTGGCCACGTTGCCCAGGAGGACGAATTCAGCGAGAGGGTCGGCGTAGTTGAAGTTGGACATCGCCGCCGGTCCGCCCTTGCAGGCATCGGCCCATTCTCTCTCGTGCCCTCGCGAGCGAGGCAGGGTCGGCTCGGGCTTCGCAAACCCCTCGAATCTCTCTTTCGGGAGCAGCGAATACGAGGCATTGTGGCCGGTCGAATGCAGCATTCCCTTGCTGCCGATGAGCAGGCATCCGGCGTGGTCGGCCCATTTCTTCTCGCCGGCGTCACCCCAATCGAGCTGCCGGCCCATCATCTCCTCTATCTTGCCACGCGGCCCCGGCGCCCGGCCGCCGCCGTTATACCAGTTGATTTGCACGGGCGGCATACTGCCGCGGGCGGGGACATCGTAGCGGATAATCTCGGTCTTGGGGAAGGTAGCCTTGTGATAACCAGAGACTTCGGCTTCGAGAGTAATCAGGCCCTTGCTCGCTTCTTCGCCGCCGCTCGCCTTGTCCGGCCAGAGGGTATCAATCCTGAGGCCCTTGAAGACGACGTTCATCGTATGCGAGGCCCAGTTGCCCAGGTTGCCGGTGGCGAAGTCACGCCAGCTATGCCACTCGATCCAGCGCGAGTTGTAAGGCCGATATTTGGCCGGCCCCAGCCACAGGTCCCAATGCAGGTACTCCGGTATCGGATGCTCGTCCGTCGGTATCGGCCGCTCACCTGCCCCTCCGCCCGTATTCCATACGTGCACCTCCTTAACCTCTCCGATCCCCCCGGCCTGGATAATCTCGACCGCCTCGCGAAAAGCGCCGCTGGCCGTGCCCTGATTGCCCATCTGCGTCGCGACCTTGTGCTTGTCCGCAAGCTCGCGCAGGCGACGCGCCTCGAAGAGTTCGTGCGTCAGCGGCTTCTCGCACAGCACGCCCTTGCCCATCTTCATCGCCGTCGCCGAGATTACAGCGTGAGTATTGTCCGGCACGGCGACGGTGACCGCGTCGATCTCTTTGTCCATCTCATCGAGCATCTTGCGGAAATCGTTGTACTTCTTCGCCTTCGGCATCGATGCAAACGCCCGCGAGGCCTTGTACTCGTTCACGTCGCACATCGCCACGACGTTTTCGCCGATATTCGGTATCGCACCGACAAACCAGTCCCCTCGCCCGGCCACTCCCACCAGAGCAACGTTGAGCTTCTCATTCGCCCCATACGTGCGAACCGACTGACTGCTGCCGAGTATTACCAGCCCGGCCCCGCCAATGGCCGTATCCTTCAAGAATATCCGACGATTCATTCGCGCCTTCATAATTTCTCGCCCCTTTCATTTTTCAGGACATTCTACTTCGGCACAAGTCGAAACGCCAGGACAGGCCGGCCCGCTTCGGAAAAATCCCCTCGAAGCTTTATCCATCCCTCCGCCGGCTTCTTGGCGCCAACGCGAATCGGCAAATGCTTGCGCCCCATAGGCTCGATCTCAATCTCAATTCGCCCCGGTATAAGTCGCCATCCGTCGGGCGCATGCTCGAGGCTTACAGTCCCGGCCACCGCATCATCACCAAAATTGTACGCAAAGACATCGAGTTCTACTTCGTCCTTCAAATCGACCTTATGGGCCTGCTTACCGAGGTCCGTCGCGCTCTGCGGCATTTGGAGCTGCAGCACGACCGGCGATGCGCCGCTTTGCCGAAATGCCGAGCCATGCAGCGGAGCCTCCAGCGACAATGCCGCGGCCTTGCCTTGCGGGAGAATAACGAACAGCGGAGCGGATTCTATGCTCTCCGGAATGTCCTTGCCCAGGGGCCGACCCAAATAATCATAAACGACCTCGACAGATACCCCTTCAGGAAGCCGCCATGTCGTCGCTTTATCAGCCCAGACTATCAGCACATCCCGGCTCTTGCCGTCGGGCTGAGAGCCGAATGCGTAAACCTGCACCGAAGCCTCATCGCCACTTGTCATTCGACCCAAACACTTCGCCCCGGCCAAAAAACGCCCCACCCCCGCCAGGGCAACGTAGCCCGGTCGTGGTGTCTGGTCGTCTCGAAGCAGTCCGAATTGAATGTTCCGCTCGGCGTAATTGCCGAGAATGAAGAAGAAGTGCCTCTCGACCCCGGCAAACAAACTGCTCGCATACGACCGCGCGAGAAATCTCGCCTGCTCAAGCTCGTCGGCCTGGGATAGCTCATTGCCCGGCCCGCCGCTCTTCCACGGCAGCGGGACGCCGCACTCGGTAATCCATATCGGCCTGCCGCACGACGCCTCGCGAGCCGGCGAAAATTCCCCGGCGTAGTCCTTAGGCTTGCTGTACGAATGAATATTGTAAGTCTCGAAATAGGGCCAGCTCTCGTTTTCGATCACGCCCTGGGCATGCAGCTCGCTGCCGGACCCGGCATAGACATTCCAGCAGACGGTGACATTGGGATTGCCCGCCTTGAAGGCGAGATACGCCGCCTTTTGGTGCGAGCACATCTCGTCGATGGTATGCCCGCCGAATACGTCGATATTCCCCTCATTCCAGGGCTCCCACGCAAGCACCCGGCCTTCGTACCGCTTAGACATAGTCTTGCAGAATTTGTAGAGGATGCGCAGGTCCCTGGTGAACCGCCCGGTTCCGCGCTTGTCGTCAAGCTGCTTATCGACGGCCCAGCCTGGGCTGTCGTGAAATACCTGGAGCAGTTTCAGTCCGTACCTGGCCTGCAGCGACGCGGCCGAATCATACGTCGTATTCTCCGCAAACTCATCCGGCCCTCTATGAATGCCATTCCAGCTCAGCCGATCACGAATCCAGTTCGCGCCCGCCAGCGCAGCCAATTGGGCGAATCGCCCCTGCCGGGTCGCATCGCCATTTGCAAACCACGCTGTCGCCGAATCGACGCATATCGGCGAATCTTGCGGCGTCGGCTCGGCCAGACGCGCCAAGACCGCAGCCGTGGTCCACCCGACAACTGCTCCCCCATCGTCGAGAAACTCAATCCGATACCACCCGATGCCGGGATCGCCAAGCTTGATATTGTCGCTATCTATCTGTCCTTGTCCGACAATGCTCCCCCGGTCGTCCATTGCCCGCCAGCGAACCGGCTTGGGCGAGAGATTCTCATCGACCTTTGCACTAACCTCCTGGCCCGCCACGAATATGTTGCCCGGATGGTCCTCAGCGGGCATAGGAATTTGACGAGCAGTCGCTAACGGGCAGGAGAGAATCAAGCCCAGCGTTGTTGCCACGATAATCAAAGTGTTTCGTCTTTTCATGTCGGTCCTCGAAAGCAGGTTATGAAAACAGTCCGGTTACGACCTATGAATTCAGTATCCTAAAGGAGAATCTGAATGCTAATTGCCCTTAGGCTAACAGAACAGGCACAACTTAGCAAGAAGGAGGTCGTGGGAGCCAAGCCGAATGCGGGACATTAAGCGGATTTGAGGAATGGTATCGGTCGATTCTCATTCAGCCTGCGAATTCATTCCTTGCGCGGTGGCGCAGCATCCGTCTTTCAGACGGATACACCCTCTGCACGTTTACACGGTATCGTATCTATTACAATTCGGAAATCGACGTGCTAAGCGTGTGTCTTGACCTCTCCTCGCTGGCGTTGAACGAGCTCTTCTATGCGGCGGTCTGCTATGTTGAAGGCCTCGCGCAGGACATTTGGCAGGGGGTCGTGCAAATTACCCTGTGTGGAGGTATGCTTAACGACCAGCTCGTGCCCGGGCGGGACTGCCATGTCTATGTTTATGCGGAAGGGACTTCCTGTTTTCTGGTGTCGGTTGGTTATCTCGACCGTCACGCGACAACTAATCATATAGCTGCAGATTCTTTCAAGCTTGGCGATCTTCTCATGAATCAAGCTCTCGATGGCTTCTGTCTTTTGAACGCCTTTGAAAGTTATTTGAATCGGTCCTTGCATAGCTTATACTCCATCGTGCCCGAAGCGGTCCCGGTCAACTTACGGGTCGTCTTGCAGCGCGAATCCGAGTTGGATTAAGGAGGAGGTGAAGAACCGAATTCCAACTCGGATCTGCAACAAGGCCGGGTTATCAAGTCTCAAGCGGAGTATCGCTTCAGGCTGCAAACCGGCGCCGCCGTACAAGAAGAGCGGCGGGTGTTTCCGTTGCGCCCGCTATACGGGTCACAAGAGCCGCCCCCGCTCTATTTTCAAGCGGCACAGGTCTTACTATTATGCTTATTCTGTCTTCTTCGCCTCTTCCGGGGCATTTTCGCTTTTCCCCGGTACGGTCAGCTCTTTCTTGCAGTTGGGGCAGACGCCTTTTTTCCCTGCGAAATCACTTCCGACATTCAGCGATATCTTACAGTGAGGACATGTGAACTTTATCAGCATTTCTTAAACTCCTTTCTTTTGACAATGTTTTACCTCAATGACGCCGAGGCGATCTAATTAGGAGCGACTTGCGAGTTGATATTCCCACTTAGGATGAGCCGGAGCTGCATAATCTCTGCTTACATGACGTCCAAAGGCAGCAATAGTGGGTCAATCAATCTTGGAGACGGGGCGGGGGGGCTCTGGTCTCATTCTGTTGGTCCATTCCAATGAGTTTTTTGGCGAGGTCGTTGCCGTCTTCCACCGCATTCAAAATCGCCGTGCGGCTCTGTTTTGCTATTTTGCGGTCGATCTTGTCGGGTCCGGATCCCAAAACGATAACGGGGACCTGCTGGTCTATGTCTCTTACGTTAAGGATAAATTCCAGAACATCGGCCTGGGTAAAATTTCGGTCCACCAGAACTACGTTGAATTGATGGCGCCGGAGTTTTTCGAGAGAATGTCGCATACTTCCCCATACCTGCGGCGTAAAGCCACAACGCGAAAGAGCCTCTTCCAACTCTCTGTGGGCATGGTTTCCTAATACCAGGACATTTCGCGGCTTCATGGCTCAGTTCCTATATCGTTTTTCTTCAATCTTTTTCGCTTTGCGAGTCTTTTTTGAAAATAGCTTTTCTGCTGTCTCGTTTAGGAGCTTATGCTCCAAATATGTCCCTTTGAACTGCGGATCCGAATCCAGCAGTGCGCCGAGAAAATTCGTCCGTGCCACCGCGAGCTTGTGTGCGTTCGATCCTTTTGGGTAGCTGTCAATCGAGAGACTGGATGCTCCAAGCATGGCCTTTACAGTCGCCGTGAGCCGTTTCTCGCTTTTTCGGGCGATCCGCACAGCCTCGTTGGCGATTCTGGTGATCCGGCCTTTGAGATTTCGAGGCGCGTTGACGTAATCCCTGGTAACACCGACCGCCGTTTCAAGCACGCTGATTTCTCTGTTCAGGGCAAATAAAAGGTCTGCGCGCTTATGGAATGCTCGAACCGCGGATTGTGCCGAGGGCATAGGTAGTTGTATCAGTCTCAGAAGCCTCTTCTCGGCATTTTGGATTCGGACGGCGAAAACCGCCAGCCTCAGTCCCAAGGGTATGAAGTCAACGGAAGCCAAGCCCGTGCCGCCGCAGAAGTCGCAAGGGATACGACCCAAGCCAAGACATGATTCACAGACGAACTCATTTTCGAGTCGTCCGCCGTCGTTACAGTTGTCACACTCCAGCAAGCCGCTTTTACAATTGAAACAAGGCAGGGTTGCCAGAGCTACAACGAGTCTCGTAGCAGCTGCTTTGCCTATCGTACCTACAAGCCATTTCAGAGTGTGCTCATTTTCCGGGAATAGGTTCCGAGCCTGGTCTTTAAGGAACAATCGCAACACCTTGTCACGATCGCCCGACCTCAAAGCCTCCAGGACGGACTCCAAGGCTTTCTTTTGTTCTTCAGTCAAGCTATCGTTCGATGAGTCTTCTATATTCACGGGATCACTCGATATGAGCTGGCGGTTCACTTGTGCTCCCCGGGCTTTGCAAGGATTGGGGGCATCTTCACAAACAAGAGATTCTGAACTACACGATGCCAATTCCATACGAGACATTTCTACGTCCTATCGAAGCGAGCATTTCGCTGCACTTGCGTTATACCCAGAGCGCGAGCTGCAATCCTAATGCTGGCTACACTTCTTCCCATCGCTCTGGAAAGCTCTTTCAGACTTTTCTTACAAAAATTCTTTCTCAGAAATTGGATTTCCTCGGGCTCCCAACGTTTTCTTGTAGTTTTGGCACTGTTGCTCATAGTCAATCGTATCATTCCATACGTGTTAAAATGACAGGTTGCGTTTAAGTACTATACCATTAGTTAATTTAAGCAATTCCCATGCCAAGAGGTTCTTTTGCACTATAATCCTTGTTTTTGGGGCTTCTGTTGGGATTTGGGATTTCTTTTTATCGCGTCAGCCTTCTGCCGGGCTCTATATCCGCCACGGGGTGTGCACAATCGGTACACTATGCTGGAAAAAGGACTTTTGCCGGCACGAATCGGCACACGTCCGTCAATTTTACGGGGAAGTGATATCGCTTACTTGATATTGTGCCTTCGCAGCTTGTTGTATAAGGCTCGACGGCTGATGCCCAACAAGTCGGCGGCTTGCTTGCGGTTGTTGTCTGTTGCGGCAAGTGCGCGAACGACCATTTCCCGTTCCACTTCGTTCAGAGGCGTGCCAAGTTCGAAAGTCACTTTTGTGGGGATACGCTTGCCGGGCCTGAAACGGGGAGGAAGATGGCTCGGCAGCAGCACTTCGCCTTCGCATACCAAGACTGAGCGCTGGATCACATTCTTAAGCTCGCGCACATTGCCCGGCCAATCGTACACCTCCAGCAGGCTGATGCATTCCGGAGCAATTCCCAAGATGCTCTTTTGGAACGATTCATTGAACCGTTTTAGAAACTCGTCAATCAGTAGCACAATGTCCCCTCCTCGTTCTCGAAGCGGGGGCATGACAATGCGGAAGACATCAAGACGGTAGTACAGATCCTTGCGAAAAATACCTTGCTGGACAAGGTTGGGGAGATTCTGGTTGGATGCCGCAACCAGCCGGGCATCGGTCGAGATGGTCGTCTTTCCTCCGAGTCGATGGAATTTCTTGTGCTCGATCAATCGGAGCAGGCTTACCTGCACTTTTTGGTCAACCGTTGATATCTCGTCTAAGAAGATAGTTCCGTCCCGGGCCTCTTCAAACTTGCCTTCACGTCGCGTCAGAGCTCCGGTAAATGCCCCCTTTTCGTGACCGAATAGTTCACTGCCCACAAGCTCCGAGGGCAAAGCTCCCAGGTTGACAGCGACGTATGGGCCGTTGTTGCGTTCACTTTGTTTGTGTATGGCCTGCGCGGCGAGGTCCTTACCGGTGCCTGTTTCGCCCATAAGCAGGATAGGGATGTCGGTAGCCGCGGCCTGTCTGATCTGTCTGTACACCGTTTGCATGACTTCGGATTGACCGATGAATTCCTCGAATCGCACCGTCCGTCTCTTGGTTTCCAAGAATAGATTCGTGCCATATACGGGGCGCTTCTCAAGAGCAGTCATAATCAGGAGCTTGAGTTCCTTATCGCTTATCGGGAGCTTGGCATATTGGTAGGTGCCAGCTTTAAGGGCCGACATCGCAGTTCCAATGTCACCCGGTTCAACCAGGAAAAGAATCTGGGTCATCGGGCTGTTTGCCGTGATGACCTCCAGCATCTGTAGCCCATCCGTCCGGTCCTGCTCGAATGAGGCGCTGGTCACAATCAATATGTCGTATGGGCTTGATTCGAACTTCTCAAGGACCCGGTCGATACTTGGCTCCAGATGCACGTCCGCGCTATTGTCTTTGAACAGGGTTCTGAGCCGGGCTGCGAGATCGCTTGAATTATCAACGGCGATAATGCGAATCTTCTCTTGTCTGGAATCTGTTTTCATCGCAAATCTTTTACTTCTTCCTGCCTCGCCTGTTGTTGGGGGCCGCGTTATCCTGCGGAGAAGGGCTCTCTTCCGGGGGATGCAGGTCGGCCCTAACGCGTGGCAGCGCCTGCGGGTATTTGGTCTTGATGAAATCGATCAGTTTCTCTCTGACTTCACAGCGCAGGGTCCAGGCCGCCGAGGCGTCCGCGGCGCTCATCAAAGCTCTAAGCTCCATTGTTCGGTCTGAGGCGTTGGTGACCTGCAGCGTGCAGACCTTGCCGTCCCAGTGTTCTGATTTTTTCAGCATGTTGCCAAGTTCCTCTCTAATTGCCTCGACAGGCACCGTGTAGTCGGTATATACAAAAACGGTCCCGAGTATGTCCGCGGAGGTCCGTGTCCAGTTCTGAAACGGCTTTTCGATAAAATAGGTTATGGGCACGATGAGACGCCTCAGATCCCATATCTTGACGACAACGTAGCTCAGCGTTATCTCCTCGATGCGGCCCCATTCGTTTTCGACTATTACGACGTCGTCAACCCGGATAGGCTGGGTAATCGCTATCTGAATGCCGGCGATGAACGTGGCTATCGTCCGCTGAGCGGCCATGCCTACTACGATGCCGACCACTCCGGCGGAGGCCAGAATTGTCGTCCCGAGCTGCCGGACCCTGTCGAATGTCATAAGCATCGTTCCGAAGGCCAGGATGCATACAACAACGATGACGATACGCTTCAAGACTCTGAATTGCGTGTGGATCTTTCGCGCCTTCAAGTTGTCTTTTACGCCCACATCGAAACGGGCTACGACATAATCTTCCAGGACATAAGTCATTCGGATTAGGAGCCAGGCGACAAGACCTATCAAGAGCAGGGCAATCACATGCTCGGCTACCTCAGGCACGTGGGGCTTCATATTGGGCAGTTTCCCGACCACACGCACCACAAGAACGATGACTATCCACTGCAACGGCCTGTAGCAGTGGTTAACGACCGCGTTGTCCAGGGCTGCCCTTGTATGTTTGGTCAGGTGGCGGACGATCCTGAATACGAGATAGTGGCCCGCCACTCCGACAAGAAACGCTATTCCATACAGCCAGATCAACGGCTGCAGGCCCGCTATGTCTGCTAACATTCTTCCCATATCGAGTCCCCCTGACCAAAGACACAACAATGCACCCTCCGACGCGGCTGCAAAAGCCAATTACTACGAATCCCGGTGTTTTCCAAAAACTGCATGGTCTTGCGCCTCCCGATTCACCCGTTCATTATCGAGTTCAGCATGTACAGATAATCTGAGAGCAGCCGGGTGATAAGGAACTCTTTTCTGACCTTTTCTCTGGCCTTCTCGCCTACGGCTTTGGCCTTATCAGGGTTTTGCAGAATATCGATGATGCGCTCTGCAAATCCTTCGTTATCCTGGGGCTCGACGAGAAAGCCGCTTCGTCCGTCGTCAATCTGATAAGGTATTCCGCCTACATTCGAGGCAACGACCGGCGTGCCTTTCCACAAAGCCTCCGTCACGCAGAGGCAAAAACCTTCTCTTATGGACTTCTGTATTATCACGCTGGAGAATCTTTGGACGGAATTGACCAGCGTTTCATTATTGCCCACTACGAAAACGATATCTTTAGAGTTGACGAGTTTGTTTGCCTTGCGCTGGACTTTTCTGTACATCTGCAGGCCTTCGGGGTCGTCACTGGCCACATTGTAGCAGAAGACCAGCCTGCAATCGACCTTCTCCTTCACCCGTTTGAACACATCAATAACGCCCTCCGGGTCCTTCCACGGATCCAGCCTGGAGACCTGGGCAATAACAGGCTTGTCGGTCGGGATGCCGGCTTTCTCAATGTACTCAAGCATTGTCTTCTCAGAGATATCCCTGTTCTTCTCACTGAGCGGGTTGATTGCAGGGAACATCAGCCGCTGGTCAACCGGCAAGTCCTCTTTGAAGTACTTCTCGCTCGACATAACCACCTGGTCGTACTTCAGCAGGAACCCTTTGAGGAAGTCCCACAATCCATCGTGCGGATTGGTCAGGTCGATGTGGCATCGCCATATCCACGGCTGACGCTTGCGGTAAGCCCTTATCAAGGAGAGCGGCTGAGGGTCATGGACTATTACGCAGTCATGCTGAAGGTGCGTGAACCGCGAGAAATTGTCGTTCACCTGCAAATATGTCTGCTTCTTCTTCTCGGTCAGATTCAGATCGGCCCCCTGTAGGGCGTTGTGAAAACTCTTGGTGATCTCGAAGAACTCCTGACTTCCGTGGAGTATCCTCCAGCCGGCGTTAATCCCGACGTCATTCATCAACTGCACAAGGGAATACAGGATTTCGGCAACGCCGCCGCCCTGGTACGTGGCGTTTACGTGAACAATATGCTTTCCGTAGAGGCCTTTGGCCCTGTTGTAAATCTCGGCTAATCTTGTATCGGGTACGATGTGGCGGAAGTCTTCAAGCCGTATCATTCGAGCCTCCTGATAGTCTGTTGAGTAACATTCTGATATCTTCTACGTTATCGACGTTGAATCTTGCCTTCGATGCGACAAATCCCACTCGCACGGAGTATGCCTCATCGGGAAGCACGCTGAACATCTCTTCATCGGTATAATCATCGCCCGCCGCCAGAATGAAGTCCCAGTCTCGACTTCTCGCCCAGTGTTCGGCGGCCAGCCCCTTGTTGACAACCTGGCTTTTGACCTCCAGTATCTTGCTGCCCTCAAAAACGCCGACATCGAGATTCGCGGTGAGGTTGAGAAGGGCGGCCTTTAGCTCCTGGACTCTGACGTAGGCAAGCTCCGGATTCGCCCTTCGGTAATGCCAGACCAATGAAAAATCCTTCTCTTCCACGGTCGCTCCCGCGGTGCGGTCGGTGTAAAGATCGAGGATGGGCCTGATGCTTTTCTTCCAGGTCATCTCGAAGGGCGCCTGGCTATGCCAATTTCGCCCTTCGTCCCTAATCCATCCCCCATGCTCAGCAACCAGTCCGCTGCCAAGGTCGCCCAGCCAGTTTTCCAAAGTAGTCTTATCACGCCCGCTGATGATGACCACCGTATTTCTTGGATCGCCTGACAAACGCCGCAGCAGGTCAACGATCTCATCGTCCGGCCCCGCCTCTGCAGGTTTGCCTTTGAAGCCGACGAGCGTGCCGTCGTAATCAAGCAGAAACAATCGCTTGTTGCTCTTGTGATAATCTTCGGCCAACTTCTCTCTCGTTGAACCGGAAAGGCGTTTCGCGAACATCTGTTCCTGGGTCTTTTTTATACCGCATAGAGCGCCCAGAAAATCCTGGCTCCAGCGCGAGACGCTGTAGCGCCGCAGCCTTTCCTGCATGACTTTGTTTCGTTCAAGTTGCTCGGCCGGCGGCATCTCCAGAGCCTTCTTGATGGCTCTCACAATCGCACCTTTGTCGCAAGAATTGACTACCAGCGATTCCCCAAGCTCACTTGCGGCGCCGGTCATTTCACTCAAAACCAGCACGCCGGGTTTATCCCCCTTCGCCGCAATGAACTCCTTCGCTATAAGGTTCATGCCGTCTCGCAAAGGCGTCACTAATGCCACGTCCGAAACGTTGTAAAGGGCAGTCAATTCCACAAAAGGCAGGGACCGATACAAGTACCACACAGGTATATACCCCATCGTTCCGTATTCGCCGTTAATCCTTCCAACCAACTGCTCAAGCCTGCTCCTCATCTCCTTGTAGTCCTCGACGCCCGTTCTCGTCGGCACCGCCACCATAATCAGAGTGACTGCGCCTCTGTATTGCGGATTTTCCGAGAGAAACAGGTCGAATGCTTCCAGCCGCTCGATGATTCCTTTAGAGTAGTCCAGCCTGTCGATCGACAAAATTATCTTTCGATCCTCAAGCCTCTTTCGTATCTTGTTCGCTTCCTTTGCAACGTCGGGCTCTTCGATTGCCCGCTCGTACTTTTCATAATCAATACCCATTGGGAAGGCATCGACCTTGATAACACGCCTGTCAACCTTGACGTTTCCCAGGGTGTGTTCCAGCCCGGTGATTCGCGAGACGCTGCTGAGAAAGTGCCTGACGTAGTCATACGTGTGAAAACCTATTAGGTCCGCTCCCAGCAGCCCTCTTAGTATCTGCTCGCGCCACGGCAGAAGGCGAAAGAGCTCGAATGACGGCCACGGTATGTGAAGAAAGAATCCGATCTCCAGGTCAGGCATCCTCTGCCGTAGAAGCTCGGGAAGCAGCATTAGCTGGTAATCATGCACCCATACACAATCCCCTGATGCGGCGATCTTCATCACCTCATCACAAAATGCCTCGTTCACCTGCCTGTAGATCTTCCAGAACCGCGACTCATAAACGGCGCGCCTTGGAAAATAGTGAAACAGAGGCCAGATAGTCCTGTTACAGAACCCCTGATAATATTCCTCCATTTGCTTTCTTGAGATAAACACCGGATGACAGTTTTCAGCGGCGAGCCGCTCTATGATCTTATCCTTCTCCTCGGCTTTGAGCTTCTCATTCGCCACGCCGGGCCAGCCCACCCAGATCCGCTCACTTGACTGCGGCAGTGATGACAGGCCCACCGCAAGTCCGCCCGGACTTGGGCGAAAATACACGTCTCCCGTCTTCCTTATCGTGTCAAGCGGCAATCTGTTAGCAACCACAACCAGGCGTCCCAATTTACCGTCCTCCATCAGAGTTGATAATATGACTGCAACCAGACAGGACGAGCGGGCGCAGAAAGGGCAAATTTGACACTGCGATGCTTGTTTTTCCTTGCTGAAATACCATTGTTCTATGCTAAGTTTACCGCATCCTCGCAAGATTGCAAGTTCATTGGCAAATACTAAACAAGGACCTTGAATAATCCCGCCCAATCGGGTATTCTTACAATTCAGAAATGGCAGGGTTGTCGATCCCTTGCGGCCGCTCAGCGGCAGTTATGTGCGTTCTGTCAACTGAAGGAAGGAAAGGTAAAGAACAAGATGAACTATCTGAGAAGAATTACTATCGTTGTCTCTATGGTTTTAATGATATGTTCGACGGTCGTTACGGCGGACTGGCCCCAGTTTCGAGGGCCCGCTCGCAACGGCCAGTCTCCCGAGACCGGGCTGATGAAGAAATGGCCCGAGGGCGGACCGAAGGAATTATGGTCATTCGAGGGCCTGGGGCAGGGCTACGCCTCCGTCTCCGTCGCGGACGGCATCGTTTACACAACCGGCATGGTTGGCTCGGACGGAATACTCTTCGCCTTCGACCTCAACGGGAATCTTAAATGGAAGTTCAACTACGGAGCCGAGTGGAAGGGCGACCGCCCTGGAACCCGCACTACCCCCACCATCGACGGCGACCGACTCTACCTGATGAGCGGAATGGGACGAATCGACTGCCGCAACGCAAAAACCGGTGAGCCGATCTGGCATATAGACACCCTTGAGAAATTCAAAGGCAAGAACATCGATTGGGGAATCGCCGAATCCATCCTCATCGAAAACGAAAAGGCCATCTGCACGCCCGGCGGCCAGGATGCAAGCGTTGTCGCCCTCAACAAGATGACCGGGGAGACTATCTGGACAAGCAAGGGCCTAAGTGAGCCTTCGGCCTATTGCTCTCCGGCCGTCATAGACAGAGGAGCCAATCGCATCATCCTGACGATGGTTAAGCAGTCGGTCGTCGGTATCGATATGAAGACGGGCAAGGTCTATTGGCAGATACCCAATAAGGTCAGATACGACATAAGCGCGGTGACTCCGGCATACGAGAACGGGATGATGTACTTCACTAACGGGTACCGCCACGGCGGGCACATGTTCGAACTCTCCGCCGATGGAACAAGCGTGGAAAAGAAGTGGGATGAGAAATCGCTCGACGTCCACCACGGCGGCGTCGTACTAATCGACGGCAATATCCACGGCGCCAGCACCGGCGGGACCTGGATCTGCATTGAGCTGGCAACCGGAGAGGTCAAATTCACCGACAAACTCGTAGGCAAGGGCTCGGTCATCTACGTGGACGGCATGCTCTACTGCTACGGAGAAAGGGACGGCGATGTCGGCTTGGTAAAGATCAATCCGGCAGGCTACGAAATGGTCAGCTCCTTCAGAATTACAAAAGGCTCTAAGGAGCATTGGGCACACCCGGCCATCTCCGACGGTCGCCTCTATATCCGCCACGGCGACGCTCTTATGTGCTACGACATCAAGGCCACATCCTACTCCAGGACCACGGAGGAGGAATTGCCTTCAGAAGCATCAGGATCAGAATCCTGAAAGACTGACCTCTGAGTCGAACGTCATATCTCCCACTCTTTTGAGCTTTTGACGAATTTATGCTGCGCGATGAGGCCTACCAGCAGAGGGACCATAAGCGCCACCGGCAATACCCACCGCACGTTTGTAACGGCATTTTCCAGCGTGACTTTTGCCGGGGCATACCGGTATAAAAGGGCCAGCCCGCCCGTCAGCACAAGCGCTCCGCCGCCCATGCTCGTAAAAAGTATCACGGCGATTCTGAAAACGATAAATGAGATCATACCCCCGCCGACCATCCCTATAAGGGCGCCCGCAAGTATGTATCTCGGATCAAGACCGATTGCGTACCATATCCCCGCTGTGAATATCGCGCCCGCGAAGGCGCCCAACAAACCGACCGCCCATCGCATCAAAGGCACTGAGAGAATCGCGAGCGTCAGCATCCCTACAACACCCCCGGCGAACCGGTTGTTAATTCCCTGCACCCTGACCGCCAATTCCATTCCAGCTACAAGACCCAAAAGCGCAAAACTGATCACAACCAGCACCTTGAACACTCGCCAGCCGTAGAAGAGCCATACCACCCCGAATGAAATGAACATGAATGCCTCGAGCTGCCCCAGCCCTATGGCGTGCTTCCAGAACATCTCAATCAGAGCAACATTGCCCTCGCTGCCTGAGCTTGTCGTCTCTGCCGACTGGGCGAGTATGCCAAACCAATCCATTATCCTATCTCCTAAATTTTTTCCAATTCTGCGGCCATAAGCCGGTCCGGTCTCTTGTAGCGCCTTTGACGTCGGCTATGCAGTCCGCCAGTTTCCCTTTGCGGACGCTGATTCGTCGCCGCCTTTGCCGCCCTCTTCGGCCTTTTCGGATTCTTCTTTCTTCTGTTTACAGAATATTAACTGTTCAACGGCCCCGAAAGCCGCCATCGCCGTGAATACAATAGCATAAAAGGGCGGTTCGTGAAAGATGCCGCTAATCGCACCGCTGCCTTTCTGCAAAAGCAGCAGGATCATCCCTGCAAAGATAAACGCCGTTCCCAGTACTGCGAAGCATAAAGCCGAAGCAGCGCGCCTGAACCGAAAGCCGCCTGCCGCACCGGCCGCCGCCACTGCCGCCAGTATCGCCCGCTTATAGCCCGGCATCTGCGAATACACCAGTCTGACACTCGCGTCGAACTCAATTGAATAGGACTTCATAAGACGCGCGCTCTGTCCCCAGCTCAACGTATCATTTTGCTTTGCCGGCGTTGCCGCAGCCCCGGCTTCGCCAAGATAAGGCCCCGCCAGCAGGCAGAAGCCGATAGCAGATGACAATACTCCCGCCAATACCGCTATGAAGAGCCTTTGGAATGCCGCCGCCCCTGCTGCAGCGATACCCGCAAAGGCCGCCGTCAGGAGAGGACTCAGTCCGAAAACAAAAAAACCGAGCAAGACCCCGCTCAGCCCGCCGGCGATGCCGAGCAGCCAATTCCGAAAGCCGACCCCGCCGAGCCATACAAATAACCCGATAACAAGTGCTGCGATGCCCGGACCGATCAAAACCAGCGGACTCAACCGCCCACATGCCTGCTCGAAACTCTGCAAAGTATCTACCATTGCACCTCGTATCCGCCTGCTTATGCGGCAAAATGTTGCGCAAAACTCAAGCCTGCCGCACACCGCCCTGATAGCGGTTGGCACGCACGGATACTAACCTCTGTTATCGGCCTTTTCGTGCCGTTTCCGTTAGATACCCTCGTTTTCCGCAGATAATAAGCCCCCCGGCGCCTCCCTGCTGAGAAGGAAATCAATTCAAAAATGCGGATGAGAGGAGTCGAACCTCCACGAGCTTAAGCCCACAGGCACCTGAAGCCTGCGCGTCTGCCAATTCCGCCACATCCGCGGAAAGAACGGATTATGAACATTTTCCCGGCCATAGTCAAGTATTTTCGCCCAAATCTTTGCCGCTTGCCACTAACCCCCACGATTCAGCCAAAGTGCAAAGCCTGTATTTCCGATGAATTTGCAGGGGCGCATACGCGCTCTGTAAAAAGGACTTCAAAAACGCTTTTCATTTGCGTCTAAGGGGTTTTGGTGTATAGTTTAGATAATACTGCCGGTGTTAATACGCGGCCCGGAGAATGGGGGCAAAGGGATTTCACTCATCTCGAACCGTTATACCCTTTGTATAGTTACGCGCCGCCATTTCCCTATGGCAGAAAGCGAAAAACGGATGAACAGCACAGTCAAAGATGGAGGCGAGCGAATGGGCTCTCCACAAAGCAGCTTGGATTTCTCTGAGGCAGGCGCAAATCGTCTCTTCGGCGAGCTGCTCGTCTCGAAAGGGCTGCTCACCGAGGAAGAGCTGGCCGAGGTCCTCGATGCCCAGAAGCAGCAGGGCGGACGCCTCGGCGAGATTCTCCTTCGCTTGAACTTCCTCGGCGATGTGGACGTTACTCACGCCCTCGCGGAACACCTCTCGATGGACTACGTCGGCCTCGAAGACATAAACACCATAGATATGAGCGTCGCGCGCAGCCTGCCCGAAAGCATCGCAAGGAGATTCTGCCTCGTCGCTTTTGGCGAGGAAGACAACAAGACACTCGTTGCAATGGCCGACCCACTGGACATTATCGCAATAGACACCGTCACGCTCAAGATGAAGAGGCAGGTCAAGACGCTAATCAGCTCGCCCAGGGAAATCCGCAGGGCGATCGGGCTGATTTACCACGGCTCCGACATTGAGGAGCAGCAGCTTCGCGACCTCGTCGAGGTTGAGGTCGGACCTGATATTGGCGACGGCGACGCCCTGCTCGAAGAAATTAACGGGCCGGACATCAGCGGTGAAATGGAGGCCTCGAAGGCCCCCGTCATTCGTTTCGTTGACCTGCTCCTGAGCCAGGCCGTCAAGAGCAGGGCAAGCGATATTCACATCGAGCCGCAGGAAACCTCAACCGTCGTGAGGATGCGAATCGACGGCGTTCTGCGCAGCATGGTCCCGCCCGCCAAGAAGATGCAGGCCGCCGTTATCGCCAGGATAAAAATACTCTCGCAGATGGATATTGCCGAGCGCCGCCTCCCCCAGGATGGAAGATTCAAGATAAAGGCATCCGGCAGAGATATAGACGTCCGCGTCTCCGTGATTCCAACCATTTACGGCGAAAAGGTCGTGATGAGAATACTCGATGCCGCCGGCGTCAACCATAACGTTGACCAGCTCGGCTTCGAGCCGGACGCACTCAAAGAGTTCAAATCCATGCTCGCAAGGCCACACGGAATAATAATCGTAACAGGCCCGACCGGGAGCGGAAAGAGCACCACCCTCTACTCCGCTTTGAACTACCTCAAAGACCCCACAAAGAACATAACAACCGTCGAAGACCCCGTCGAGTATCGCCTCTCAGGCATCAACCAGATTCAGGTCAAGCCGGAAATCGAGCTCGACTTTGCACTATGCCTCCGAGCAATTCTTAGGCAGGACCCCGACATAGTCCTGATTGGTGAAATCCGCGACAAGGAGACCGTCGAAATTGCGATAAAGGCCTCCCTGACGGGCCACCTGGTCCTCAGCACCTTCCACACAAACGATGCCCCCAGCGCGATAAGCAGGCTCGTTTACATGGGGATCGAGCGATACCTGCTCGCATCCAGCCTGAATATGGTCATCGCCCAGAGGCTTGTCAGGAGGATATGCGACCGCTGCAAAGAGCCTGTCAGGCTCGGCGACGAATTGCTCAAGAGCCTCAGAATAAGCCCCGAGCAGGCCGCCGACGCCGTATTCTACCACGGCAGAGGATGCAAAAGCTGTGGAGGAACGGGCTACCTCGGCAGGCTCCCCGTCTTCGAGTTTCTACTTGTGGATAACGAGATGGCCGAAATGATTGTCGCCGGACGCACCGAGGCGCAGATTCGCGCAGCCTCCCGCAAAAAAGGGCACGGCGGGCTGCTCGATAGCGGCGTCAGCAAGATGCTGCAGGGCTTGACGACCGCCGAGGAGGTCATGAGCGTTACTTTTGCCGAAAAGGGCTGACCTTGAGATCCCCGCTCGAAGGCATTTTTGCCGGGCCAACGCACTTTTGGCTAAACTCAGCGTTGTTCGGAGCCGATGTTTCGTGCGGTGATTGGTCGGGACAAAAGGGGGCCGGCGCGCTCCCGGAAGACCATCCTGTGGAATAATAGAATTTAGATTCTGGTCCGGTAAATGAGAAACTACAGGTATATTGCAAGAGACACAAGGGGCGTTCGCAGGGAGGGATTCACCCAGGCCATCTCCTCGAATGATGTCCTCGGCTGGCTTCGTGACCAGGGCTGCACCCCCATCAGCGTCAACGAGATCACCGTCAGCAGCGAGATGGCCCGGACCAAGTCGCACCGCGGAAGGATCAAGTCCGCCGACCTGGCCGCCCTCTCCTGGCAGTTGACTACCATGCTCGAGGGCGGAATACCTCTAATCACCGCCCTGGATACCACGGCAGAGGATATCGAGCAGGTCGGCCTGCGAAAGGTCCTCGAGGATATCTCCTCCAAGATCAAACGGGGAACGCCCTTTTCCGAGTGTGCCGCGGAGTACCCGAGGGTATTCAACGACCTCTGCTGCGCGCTAATCTTAGCCGGCGAGACCAGCGGAAACCTCGCCGCCGCACTCAGGAAGCTCGCCGAATACTTCGAGAACCGCGATAAGATCATCAAAAAGGTCAAGGGCGCCGTGGCGTATCCCATCTTCGTATTCGGGTTCATCGTCCTGATTGTCATATTCATAATGGCCTTTATAATCCCGCGATTCCGCATAATATTCAAGCAGATAGGCGGGAACCTGCCCGCCTTCACGCGGGGCTTTATGGCCTTCTACGACACCGTGCGATTCAACCTGCACTATATCTCCGGCGGCGTGATCCTTTTCGTTATCGCCCTTATACTCTTCAACAAGACCAAGACCGGCCATTACCTCTTCAGCAGGCTGGTGCTGCGTATTCCCCTCTTCGGCAAGCTCTTCCAGCAGCTCTTCTTAGTTACCTTCTGCAGGACGATGGCGACGCTCCTGGCCGCCGGCGTATCCGTACTCGAGGTACTCGATATCCTCGCCGGCCTGAGCGGCAACGACGTTATAAAGGCCGCCGTTGTGCGAACAAAGCAGCAGATAGTCGAGGGATTGAATATCTCGCTGAGCGTCGCCGCATCCGGGTTCTTCCCCAATATGGTCGTAAAAATGATTCAGGTCGGCGAGGAAAGCGGCTCAATGCCGATGGTCCTCGAAAGGACCGCGGACCACTACGAGCGGAAGATCGAGGCAATGATTACGGCGATGATGGCCCTGCTCGAGCCGGTTATGATTATAACGGTTGGAGCGATTGTATTGGTTGTAGTCCTCGCCCTCTACCTGCCCATATTCACCATGTCCGATATGGCGAAATAGATTTAGAAGCCACAAAGCCACAGAAATATTAGCCACGAAGGCACTAAGGTACGAAGGGCCAGTGAGATATAAGCCACAAAGGCACAAAGGCAACTATTGCTGTTTCTTTGTGTCTTCGTGCCTTAGTGGCAAAGGACAAAGACAATTATTTCTGTTTCTTTGTGTCTTTGTGCCTTCGTGGCTAATTAGCCCGCTCAAAAAAATGAAAAAATCTAATTCTTTTTCTTTGTGCCTTTGTGCCTTCGTGGCTATTTAGCCCCTGAAAAAAAAATGAAAAAATCTGATTTTAGCCCTTGACTTGTTTGGTCGATAAATGTTAAGATAGGCCGTCTGGGTAAACTACGCTGGTTAGACAACACAGGCAATTACAGACACTTTTATTTTAGGAGACTTAGAATGAAAAGCAGAAAAGGTTTCACACTGATCGAGCTGATGGTCGTAGTTCTGATCGTCGGAATTCTGGCCGCAGTGGCCATTCCAATCCTTCGCGGTAGAATCGACGCCGCTAAGTGGTCCGAAGGAAAGGCAATGCTCGGCACCATCGCAACCGCGATTAGGGCGTATCATGCCGAACACGGGACAACCGGGACCGCACCGACGACTCTGGACGTTGGAGTTACGGGCTTAGGTTTTGACGTTGCAGGCGGGGACCTGGACGGGACGTACTTCTCCGCTGGTGATTTCGCCCTGACCGCCGTAACAATGGACCCCTTGACTTTCACAATCACGTGCACAGCAGGCGGCGGCGGTGGTTCCGGTGAGCCCCCGACCACTCCTGCGAGTTATACTCTGAATGAGTTGGGGACCTTCGGCGCGCTGTAAAGGACGGATCGCGTTCTGTTCTATTGTTTACACGTGTGTACAATAGCGGGGGCCTTTTGAAGAGGCCCCCGCTTTTCTCAAATCCGTCGTAGTTTTTCCGGGGAGGAAGGTATGGCCTTGAGTCAATCTAAATCCCGTGCCGGCATTACCCTGATAGAGGTTATGTCGGCAATTGTCATAATCGCGATTGCCGTCTTGGGGGCATCGGCCTACAGGTACTACTCGACTCTCGATGGTCGAAAGGCCGTTCTGCAGAGCACGGCGGCCCGCGTCGCCCTGCTGCTCAATGAGAACTGGCGAGGCCGGGGCTACGACCATATTACCGATTTCGACCCCGTCTCCAACCTCAGTTTGGATATGGCAATCGCCCCCTCGGGCATCGGCCCGGATTACGCAACGGGATTCACCGCCTTAGGGCAATATGAAATTACCGTCAACGACTCGCGCTTCTGGGCGGCACTTTCATACAGGACCGATTCGGCAGACCTGCGGACCCTCAATACGGTCATCGCCTGGGCCGAGCGCCCGAACGACGCCGGCGGGGTTATTTCCATGCCCAGGACGTTCAGGCTGACGACGTTCGTGACGCAATAATTAGTTTTGAGTTTTGAGTTTAAGTTTTGAGCTGGGCCTGATATCGAGGTTATGACAAACAACAGGCGTACATATCGCTTCGGGTTTACACTGATCGAGCTGATGGTCGTCATCCTTATAGTGGCGATCCTTGCCGCTTCCGCCATTGCGCGCTATCGCGGTCGAGTCGATGCGGTGAGGTGGTCGGAGGGAAAGGTGATGCTCGGAACGATTGCGACGGCATTGCGGGCATACGCCGGCGAGAAGGGATGGAACGGGGCGAACCCTACGGATATATTCGGCAGCGGGCAGACGGAGCTTGGCTTTGAGCCGGGCGACCTGACGGGGCGTTATTTCGCCGACGGCGATTTCCAGATCGACGCGGTGAATATCAACGCGCAGCCCGTTACGTTTACAATCAGGTGCACGGCGGGCACAGGCATCGAGCCGCCCACCATCCCTTCGGGATATACGTTGGACCAGAGCGGCCATTTTGCCGCAATACCGTGAGAGAATTAGTCTTGAGTTTTGAGGTTTAAGTTTTGAGTTATACTTGGGGGGCTTGAGGCGTCGTGATACAGAATAAACGAATATTTCGATCAGGTGCGCGGCGTGCGGGATTCACCATCACCGAGCTGATGGTCACGGTGGTTATCGCGGTCATCGTGCTCTTTGCCATTGGCGTGGTCATAGCCGACAGCGTTCGCGGGTGGCAGAAGACATACGATCAGGTCTATGCCGACGTGCGGACCGACAGCTACGTCGTCAGGGCGGCCTTCGACGGGATTGTCCGCAAGGCCGTCGGCTACATGCACCAGGTCGATCCCGCAGGGACCTGGCTCGAGGTCTATTATTACTCCAACAACTACGCCCCTCAAATTGACCGTTATGCGCGCATCTTCTATGCCAGCGGGATGCTGATGGTTGACTACGGGACTTATACCCTGGGCGCGAACCCGCCCACGTCGAGCCTGAGGACCGATATCATCTGCGAGAACGTGTCCTCGTGCGTCTTCAGGGACGACGGCCGCTCGGCACAGATGATCCTGACCTTAGACGACGGCTCCCAGAGCGTTGAAGTAACAACCTCGGCCGTCATGCACAACGGATCATAACCCGCAGCGATATTCTTTCATTGTGAGGGAGCGACCAAATCCATAAATGGGGGTGGTGCTGTTATGCATTCGGCCAAAGAAGGCCCTCGAATCAGCCGATAAAACCTCTGTTCGCAGTTAACGGCAAATTGGAAAAACCAAAATCAGCAGTCGGCTTTGGCGAGGCGCATTTGAGCCTGTTAAGAAGCAGCACAGCAGCGATGTCATACGCAGTCCCGGCAACGGCCCTTGCCCTGGTGCTGTTGCCGCAACTGGTCTTGTATTCCCATATTACGGACGATGCCTACATCAGCTTTCGATATGCGGATCGCCTGGCCTCCGGGCAGGGGCTAACATTCAATCCGGGCCAGAGGGTCGAGGGATTCTCGAATCCGCTGTGGACGCTCTTGATAGCTGGGGCGGTCTGCCTGACCCCGTTTTCCGCACCCGAAATCGCAAGATTCCTGGGAGTCGTCTGTTCGCTGCTCACTGTTATCTGCGCGTGGCGGATCCTCAGCAAAGACCAGATAGACCCGGGCGCACGCATCGCAAACTTCGCCCTGTTCTGTGCGATGCTCCTGTCCAACCCGGGATTTCATGTCTATGCGACGGCCGGGCTTGAAGGACCGCTCCTGATGTTTCTGCTCACGGTGGGTGTGGCCCTGTCTCTGAAAGAGGCCGGTGCGTGGCGCTGCCTCGCTGGTTTTGCCTTTGGTCTTGCAAGTATAACCAGGCCGGAAGGACTCCTCTACGGCCTCTTATGGTTTGCCTTCACGTTTAAGCTCAGGTCAAGCGCCGCATGGTCCCCGCGTCGTGAATTGGCGCGCTTGGCGTGCCTGCTGCTGCCCTGGCTGGCGTACGAGCTGTTCAGATGGCTTTACTTCGGCGCATTTCTGCCGAATACCTTCGCCGCCAAACCCCCGGGAGTATTTGGCGGCGATACGCTCGCAGTGCGGTACTTATGGCCCTGGGTTATGTCGTTGGGAGGTCTTCTCGCTCTATCCCCGCTGCTCCTGCTGCGAGTTGATTATTCCAGGCAAAGCAAGGTATTGTTCAGGGCCTCTGCCGGGCCATTAATTGCAGCAGCGCTCTTCGCCATGTATGCCCGCGGCGACTGGATGCCGTTCGGGAGATTTGTCGTCCCTGTCTGGCCGCTAATCTGCCTGGCTGTAGCTGCCTGGCTTCACTCGGCTATCGAGACACTCAAAGGAAATTCCTTTCTCAGATTCCCGGGGGCGGCAAAGTGTATAGTGGCATTGATGCTCGTACTCACATCCATGCTGACCTGGGCCGATCCACTCATCGAATACATAGACAACAAAGGCATAAACATGTTGATGAGAGGGCATGACCAGATTGCAGCAGGTCAATGGCTCTCGGAAAACGTCAGAGAAGGGACCACCGTGGCGACCATACGATTAGGCGGGATCAGCTACGCCGCGCCGGACTTAGTATTCTGGGACCTGAACGGACTCACCGACAAAGAGCAGGCTGTATTTGTCTCTCAGGGCAGACCAGGCGGCCCCCGAAGCGACCCCATCCTCAATCGATTTCCGCAAATACTCGCAATGGTCGAGTATGCCGGATCACAAGGCCCCAAAGCAGTGGCCGATATCCGCAAATGGATAGATGAGCACTACTCGTACATCCGTTCCGTTCCTCAGGGCAGGAGCGGCGCGTTTGACTTATGGATATTGAAGCGCTGCCCGGATGTTATGAAGCAGGCAACCGGCCAAAGAAGGCCCTCGAATCAGCCGATAGAACCTGTGCCGACAATTAACGGTAATTTGGGAGGACGAAAATGAGCAGAAGAACGTTTCGACAGGCGAACAAAAAGGGCTCTATCCTGGCCTTAGTTGTTATTGTTATTGTGTTTCTTTCGGTGATTGGCGTGGGCATGCTGCAATGCGGGCTCCAGGCCCGCGTCTATGCCGCCCGGCAGGCAAATGAGATCGCCGCCCAGGTCGCCGCCGACGCAGGCCTGGAGAGGGCGGTCTGGCAGTTGAATCAGAATGTCCAGGCCAAATACTCCGCCGAGACGCTGCCGAAGCAGGCCGACCTCCTCCTGGCCAATTCCCAGGCAACCTACAGCTACGAAATAGCAATCCCGAACGCAGGCACGCTCGACCTTGCCGGCGACGCCCAAAGCCTTCAATTAGTTGACCCCTTCACCGTCAGGCTCTCTTCCGCACAGAGATACACAATCAGGTCCGTCGGAAAATCCGGAAGCGCCCAAAAGGTGTTATACGGGACCGTCAGATTAAAGGGCCTCTTCGACAGCGCGATTCTTTCAAAAGGCAAAATATCGCTGATGCCGAATACATTGATAAGCGGCTACAACTCAGCCGACCCGACAGATACCGATATAGACGTTGCGATCGGAACAATTAGCACCCTTGACGATAGCATTACCCTAGGCCCCGGAAGCGTCGTTGAGGGCGACGTCTTCGTCGGCCTCGGCGGCAATCCCCTGGACGTTATCGGCGCCGGAGGAACAATTAACGGCCAGAAGTACGCCTTGACCGAGACGATTCAGTTCCCCGTCATAACCATCCCCCTATTGGCGGACTACGGAACAGTCATCACCGCCAAGGGCGAGACGCTGAAGCTCACCCCAGCCGATAACGGGACATACAACGAGATTAAGCTCTCATCGCAGGCGGGCATACCCGGCCGGCTCGAAATAAACGGCAGCGTTGTCCTGCATCTCACGGGCGACATTAATCTCGGAAACGACGCAGAGATCGTCATAAAAAACGGCTCATCCCTGGTCCTCTACGCCGACAGCGATATATCCACCGGCAACTCGGCGGGATTTGTCAATGAAAACACGCCTCCCCAGACGCTCAAGGTATTCGCCACAGGCGAAGACCCACAGGACTTCGAGCTCAAGGCAAAGAGCAGCGTCTTCGGCGAGGTGTATGCGCCAAATGCCGATATCGAGCTCTACCCCAACGCGGAATTGTACGGGGCGATTGTGGGCAACAGCGTTTCGATAAAAAGCGGCGGGACCTTCATGTACGATGAAGCCCTCCGGAACGTCGAGCCGGAAGATGAAGGCGCCCGCTTCACAATCGAAAGATGGTGGGAGTAGCACCCCTTTCCTGCCCGAAATCGGACGTGCCGATCGGCACTGAATCGGCGTTGCCCCCGGCAGAATCCCTCCTCTTAGGCCCAATCAGGCGGTTTTTGAGACGTTTTTTCGTTCAATCCGCCTGAAAATCCCTCTCCGGGCCACAATTTTCTTGACATTTTGCAGCCAATCGGCTATACTAACAGGTTCAAGGATGGTGGTGAGAAGGCATCGTTGGTGCTTTCCCTCCTCGTGCGCTCGCGGCTGGAAGCCGCCTCTTTCTGTATTCGGGCGGATAGTCCGCACAAGACATCTTGTAAGGGGATAGCCAAAATGGCAAGAAAGCGCTTCTCAAAATCAGCGAAGTCGGCCTCCGTAATGGCATTGGTGCTCTTCGCCATTGTGCTGCTGCTCTTGAGCGGGATCGGGGTACTGAGTATCGGCCAGACCAGCCGCATCTTCTCCATACGCGACGCTGCAGAAGTCTCGGCACGCTCGGCGGCAGACGCCGGAATCTCAAAGGCCCTCTCGACAATGAACACCCGGCTCAAGGCCGGAACCTGGACCGACAACACGTGGATATGGGAGTTTCTAAAGACGCTGCCCAATTCCAATGGTTCGCAATACAGCTACTTTGTGTACAAGCCGAATAAAATCTACGGAGATGTGATGCCGACCGGCGACGATGCCTTGATAGATTTTGTTATCGCGGCATCAGCAGAAAAGAACGATTACCTGATCACCTCACTCGGCAGATACAACACCGCTCGAAAGGTTATCTATGCGACGGCGAGGCTGAAAGGATGCGGCGATAGCTGCATCATCGTTCGCGACAGTGTGACGCTGAAGGCCGGCACCACCGTTGACGGACGCGACTCGAGAGACGCGTCGGTCGATGGGACGGCTGAAGTCGGAACCATCAGCACCCTTCCGGACAAGGTCACTTTGAACAACGGCGTATATATAGACGGGAATGTTCAGGTCGGCTTGGACGGCGATCCTGCCGTCGTCGTAAAAGACCTCGGCGCTACCGTCACAGGAATGATGTACCCCCTACCTGAGGAGCCGGAGTTTCCTTACATATATCCGCCCGCACTGCCCGACTATCGTCCGAACGCGTTAGAGGCAAAGGGCACGGAGTTGCATATCACCGCGGCCAATAACGGCACGTACAGCATGATCGATCTCGCGAGCACGGGATTAGGCCCGGGAGAAATCCCCAGGACAGGCAGACTGATAGTGGATAGCGGGGACGTGGTGCTGCACCTGACCAACACCGGCAACAAGAATTCAATTTCCATGGGTGTCAACTGCGAGATTGTCATAATGCCCGGGGCGACCCTCAATCTCTACGTGGACGGGAATATTGTCGCGGGCAACAGCATGGGATTCAACAATATGGGCACACCGCCTGACTTGAAAATCTGGGGTACATGGACGGAAACCACCCCGACCAATACTTTCTGTCAACAATGGGACTTGAAAGCCAAGAGCGAGTATTTCGGCCAGATCTACGCCCCTGCCGCCGAAGTCACGGTCAATAACGGAAGCGTTATATACGGGTCGTTTACAGCGTACCAATTTACTACGATGAACAGCGGCACCATTTATTACGATGCCGCGCTGCGCGACGTTGATCCCGACGATCAGGGCGTCCGCTTTGAGCTCAGACGCTGGTACGAGTAGCAACAACCGAATAGACCGGGCAGCCAAACCACCTCTATAACGCCCGATAATTCTCCGCGCCATCCCTGAGCTTGTCGCCCCTGCCTTACCTGCCGATGCCGCGCAAGGCGGTCAAGTCACCACCGAGACACAATATGCCGGGGGCCAAGCCCTGTTTTTCGGACATTCATGGCCCCGCAGCTTTCCATTCCCCGTGTAATACCCCCGATTTGGATAATTGTCATTTCCAAGTGAAATAGCGCGGCGATTGAGTCGATAGCTATTTGCGAATATCGCTTAAGCAAGCAGATAAGCATCTTTAAGGCGAACAACTTATGGACCTGGGTTGGAAACAGTCATTCAAACTTCAGCGCGAGGTGAAGTCGGTCCTCGGACTGGATGTCGGTCTGTCCTCAATTAAGGCAGTCAGCCTGCGCAAGGACAACGGCCGATATACCGTGACTGCCTGCGGTATGGCACAAATTCCTGCGAATGGAGACGACGAGAACCGCCGAAAAAAATTGGCCAATATCAGCAGGACAGTTCGAGAGTGCCTCGATATGAGCGGAGTCAAATCCACCTTTGCCGTCTGCGGGGTCAGCGGCCCGGAGGTCGCCGTGCGCGACTTCGGCTTCCCAGCTATACCCCAGGAGGAGGTTGACGGCGCCGTGCTGCTCGAAGCCTCGCAGGTCTGCCCCTTCAATACCGAAGACAGCGCCGTTGATTATCAGGTGATATCAAAAAGTAATGACAATATTCGAGGAATACTCGTTGCCGCAACAAACGCCTTGATAAAAAGCAAGGTGTATCTCGTAAGCGAAGCCTCTCTCAACTGCGTTTTAATGGATGTTGACGGGCTGGCCCTGCTCAACTGCTTCAGGCAGATCGAGCCTCCGGTATCGGGCCAGGCAACTGCCATTCTCAATGTCGGCGGCTCATATACGAATCTGGCCATCGTCAGCGACGACGGCTGGCCCTTTGTCCGGGATATGATCTCAGTCGGCGACGACATCGTCAAGAAAATGGCCGCCGAAAAGAACCTGCCGGTCGCGACCGTCAGGCAAATGCTCTCCGGCAACGCCGAAATAGGCCGATCCGACTATCTCGAAAGCCTCGAACGGGCCAGCAAGAAACTCGTCGCTGATGTCGTCGAAACCCTCCGATACTACGATACACAAAAGAAAGCTGAACCGCTCGAAAAAATGTTTGTCTGCGGAGATCTTGCCCTCGCCGACGGGTTCATTGATGTCTTGAACAAGCAGCTTCCTGTTGAGACTGTCTTGTGGAACCCGTTCGACAAGATGGAATTCGATACGGGACGTAACCACAAGGGAATGTTGCAGAAAAACCTGCTCAAAAAAAGCGGCCCTGCGATGGCGATTGCAGCGGGCCTCGCAATGAGGACGATTTGATATGTTTACTATAGACTTGCTAAAAGGAACGGGCCTTCCCGAAAAAGGAAGAGCACAAAATATGGCTGTCGTTGCCGTCGCCAGCGGCGCGCCCGTTGTGGCGGCAATAGTAATGTTCGGACTCTACCTCCACGGCAGAATCGATCGGGCCATTCAGGCCGCGGAAATAGACAGGTGGCAGGCGAAGACGGCTAAATTAGCCGACGCCCTAAACGCCCAAAAAGAGCTGGAAGGCAATAAGGCTGCTTATATTGCGTCCCTGGGGGAAATCGGGCACGCTATGGGCCGCCATACTCAATGGTCGCCCATCTTGACCACGGTAGTGAGTAACATGCCTGAATCCGTCGTTTTGACTGCCCTTGAGGTCAGGAAGCAGGTCGTAAGAATAAATGTCCCTCAAAAAGGCGATCCCACAAAAACAAGGGATATTTCTGTTCCCGTGCCGACGCTCAGGTTGAATATTGCGGCGATGCCCCAGTCCGACGCCGATGAAGACGTCAGAAATTTCCGCAGCAGGCTGCTCGCCTCGGATTTGCTCGCGCCCAGACTGGATAACATAACAGTCTCACAAAAAGCCGATCAGTTTAACAAGCTCGATGTCGTCTCTTACGAGATAAACTGCCTCTTCAAACCACAATTGTAACGGGCCTTATATGAAGTCTAATAAAAAGAAATACTACACGACAATTGGTCTGATATGGGTTGCTTGTGCCATCCTCCTTTTCTTCGTCTATCTGCTTGTCCTGCGACCGCAGAATGAAAAAAGAGAGAACCTGGCCGATCAACTGATTAACGAGAAAAAGGCTTACGATGTCGCAGTCAAAGCCCAGGAGCAGGAAACTCAGAACGTCCTGAAAACTCAAATTCAGGACCTGCAGACAAAATTGAAAATCTTTGCCATAGATTCCGGCGAATCGGCGAATTTGACTTTTGATATCAGTCAGTTGGCTTCTCAACACCAGATCGAAGCTTTCAGCATCAAAAACCGCGACGCTCGAAATGCATCGGATAGCTCCGAATTCACCCACTTGGGTGAGGACTACTTTGATGTCGGTTTTGTCTCCGGCTTTAACCAGTTCGCAGCCTTTCTCTCCGCACTGGAAAGGCACGAGCCGACCTTACTGGTTGACGAGTTCGCAATAACCCGCTCCGAAGAATCCGACCAGGGCCATAGCGCCAAGCTGAACCTGGCCGTTCTCGTTGTCAAGAAATAGGTAATTGGTCCTGGCTCATGAGGTCATGTAATAACCTCACGAGACGTAAATATGAGAACAATAGCAATTGCAAATCAGAAGGGCGGATGTGGCAAAACGACCACCGCTGTTAATCTGGCCGGAGCCCTGGCCATGCTGGGTAACCGCACCCTGCTCGTTGATCTCGATCCCCAGGCGCATTCAACGCTCGCATTTGGCTTTGGCCCCGATAATCTTGACAGGACCATTTACCACGCTATTACAAAAACAGACCTGCCCGTGTGCAGAGCACAAATACCGATTTCAAAGGCCGTGCTCAAAACAAGCATCGAAACCTTGAATCTCGTGCCGAGCAATATTCTGCTCTCCGGCATCGAATTCGAGCTCGCTAAACTCCCTGCCAGAGAATACGTTCTGACCCAGAAGCTCGGAAGTCTCGCCGACAATTACGATATATGCATTATTGATTGTTCCCCGTCGCTCAGCCTGCTTACCTTGAACGCGCTGGTTGCCGCAAACGATATCGTTGTGCCCGTCCAGACGCAATACTATGCCCTCGAAGGACTAAAGCAGCTGCTCGAAACGATAGACATCGTCAGAGAGAGATTCAATCCCAATCTCGCCGAATTCGGCATTCTCCTTACTTTTGTTGAAAGAAGAACCGCTTTGAGCAGGCAGATACAGTGCCAGATGCGAGAGTTCTTCGGGGATCTTGTCTTTGATACGGTTATTCACCGAACTACCAGACTTGCCGAGGCCCCCAGCGCCGGAGAGCCCGTCTTGACCTACGATCCGAAAAGCAAGGGTGCGCTTGAATACACGGCCTTGGCACACGAAATAATGGCAAAAAAAATATCCGGCCACACGACGCTTTCACAGCAGTTCGAGCACGCAAAGGCGATTCTGCCTGCATTGGCTGGCTCGTGAAACACTTTGATTCGCAAGAACAAATCCTCGATACGAGTGTGAGGTATAAAAAAGATGAGAATAATAGCAATAGCTAATCAAAAAGGCGGCTGTGGAAAGACCACCACCGCCGTCAATCTCGCAGCCGCTATTGCACATAGAGGCCTCCGAACGCTTATTGTCGATCTCGACCCTCAGGCGCACTCAACTATCGGACTCGGGCTCAATCCCGACAGGCTCACAAAAACCCTTCACGATGTCCTCACAAACCCTCAGACGGACTTCATGCAGGTCATAGCCGACACAAATATAGAAACACTCAAACTCGCCCCCTGCAATATCCTCCTTGCCGGCGCCGAGCTTGAGCTGACACTCGTTTTCGGAAGGGAGTTTGTCCTCGGAGAAAAGCTCACCCAGGTTAGCGATCAGTTCGACGTCTGTATTATCGACTGTCCGCCCTCGCTTGGAATGTTGACCCTCAACGCCCTGGTCGCCAGCACCGACATCGTGGTGCCCGTTCAGGCCCACTACTACGCGATGGAAGGCCTCAAGCAGCTTCTCGAAACCGTCAGTATTATCAGGGAGCGGTTCCACCCCTGCAGCGTCAGGATACTCGGCCTGCTACTTACCTTCGTCGAGCACAGGACGACCTTGAGCAAACAGGTGCAGAACCAGATGAGGGAATTCTTCGGAGACCTCGTATTTAAGACAGTCGTGCACAGGACCGTCAGACTGGCCGAAGCACCCAGTGCCGGCGAGTCTGTTATCACTTACGACCCAAGAGGCACCGGCGCTACCGAATACTTGGCCCTGGCCGATGAGATACTCAACGGAACCACACGCGCCGCACAGGAGGAGGATAAGCAAGATACGGAGGACGATGATACCCAGGCTGAACAAGCCAAGGAGACAGAATATGGCGGACAAGAATAGTAAGAAAAAATCAGGACTGCACAAAGAGATATCGTCGATTTTCGATGGCGTTCCGGTGCCGAGCGACCGCACCGCGGCCAAACCGCACACCGGTCCCGAACAGGGCCAGACCGGCTTCGATAGCCCCAGGCCACCGGTCAGGCCGCCGCAGAATCCCCAGATACCAGGCTCCTATCAGCAATTAAGACCCGGGGCGCCTGCGCAGCCGAGGACAACAGAGGCTGCCGGGTCCGCGGGGCCGTTGCAGCAGGTTGTCAAGAAGCTCTTCGCCACAACGCCCGGTGTGAGCCCCGGCAGGCAGAAGGCCGCCGTGCTGCTGGTGCCGGTATTGTTCCTCGTCCTCGTTTTTCTGCTTTCAAGGGCATTCGATATATCTCTCTTCAAAGCCAAGAAAACTGTGCCGCCTAAGCCGGCTGTCCCTGCCGTGACGGTTTCAACAGCCGAGATTGCCTGGCAGAAGCCAGATCCTTACCCAGTCGGACTTCGAGACCCCATGAAGCTTACCGACGAAATGGCCGCACGGATAAACGCCGAGGCCCAAGCGAAAATCGATGCCGCGAAACAGATCCAGGCAAATATAGACACCACAGAATTACAAGCAAACGGTGCAGGCGAATTGTCCGTAAAAGGAATTCTTTTCAGCGACGACAACCCCTCTGCCGTGATCGGAACGCGAATAGCGCACGTCGGCGACATTATAGCCGGCGCGACAATAACGAAAATTAACAAGAAGGACGTCGAATTTGAAAAGGACGGTCAAACCTGGACGCAGACCATCGAACCCTAAAGGTCCGACTTAAACGAGCCGGGAGCGAAAGCTTGCCCCTTAGGAGGCTGGCCCCTTATGGGGCGACCGGGTAGTACAAAATATGAAAGAAAACGGGTGTCGGCCTCCTCATAGGGGGGAAGGCCCCCCAACGCCATGTGCTGTAGGTTAAACGTTATAAGTTAGAAGGAAGGAAACATTATGAATAGCATAACATCCAAATCCGTGACGCGAATGTCTCTCATTCTCTGTGCGATTTTTTGCCTGTGCGGCAATACGGCATTGGCCGCTGGCGCCGGCGATGCCCCGGCGGACAACGCCGCGCCTGAAGTCTCCATCGCAGTCTCCGGTGCGCCAAGTCCGCTCGCGAACCGCCTGAAAAAGACCATCAGCATAGAGTTCAGAAAAACCGCCATCGAGGACGTTCTGAGAATAGTCGCCGACCAGGCCGACGTCGATATCGTCAAAAGCCCAAAGGTCGAAGGAGATGTAACCGTCACGCTAACCGACGTCCCCCTCGAAGAGGCCCTCAACAACATCCTCTCCGTACATGGATTCACCTACGTCATCAGCGAGAATATGATAAGAGTGATAACCAATGAGGAGCAGGTCGAGAAGCCGGAAGTGCTGTTCACCGAGACTTTTGAGATAGTCTATGCCGACTTCGATGAAGTGGTGAAGGCCCTGGAGAAATTCAAGTCCGCCAAGGGTTCCGTATCCGCTATCAAGGGAACACGCCACGTAATCGTCACCGATACCGAGACCAAGGTTAGAGATATCAAGGCATTTATCGAGAAAATCGACGTAATGACAAAGCAGGTCCTCGTCGAAGTGAGGATCTACGACATAACCAGCGAGGAGACCTTCGACCTCGGAGTCAACTGGCACGCAGGACGTAATACCCCCATCACAACAATTGAAGAGACAGACACCCTTACAAATACCACTGAGGTTATCGATGTTGGTGATACTGGCCCGACTTCCACTACGACGAATACACGAACCCAGACTTACAACAACCTTGTTGACCCGCTAAACCCAACTGCAGACGCTACAACCAATACGATCGCAACAACCTCCGGAACCGCAGGAACCACGAGCGACAAGACAACGCTTAAATCGGAGGACAAAACAATCAAAACGACGGCCGGGACGTGGCTGAGCGACACATACGCCAAGAGCAAGCCGTTTCTCGGGGGCCAATTCGATAAGACCGACGGTGGGACCCTGACCTTTGGGATTCTCAATGATTCCGTTGATTTACAGCTCTCATTAAGTATGCTGCATAAGCAAATAGGCGCGAAGCTCCTTGCAAATCCCCGGATTCTCGTACTCGACAATGAGACGGCGAAAATTGACATTGTCTCCGAAATTCCCTATCAGAAGCTTAATCAGGGCGGAGGCAACCAGCAGAGCTTCGGAACAACCGAATTCAAGGATGTTGGTGTTTTGCTTGAGGTTACTCCATATATTGCTGAACGCGATAAGATGATTAGGCTAAAATTAAAGCCGTCATTCAGCGTACAGACCGACAGCGTCCTCGTCGGGGACCCCTCTGCCGGCGTACTATATCCCCAGCCCGTCATCGATAAGCGCGAGGCCGAGACAGTCTTGCTGATTAAGGACGGCGTAACAGTCGTCATGGGCGGCCTGCGAAAAAGCGAAGTCACCCTGGATATTCGTAAAGTCCCCCTCCTCGGCGACCTGCCCCTGCTAAAACAGTTGTTCAGGTCTGAATCCGAGTCAACCACCACCAGCGAGATCATCGTCTTCATAACCCCCCACATCATCGAAGTGCCGGTTATGACCAATCAAGAGATGGATGTCTATGAAGTAACGAAGTTCAATACCCCCGAGCCTGTTTACACCAGAGCAGAGAAGAAGAGCAAGAAGAAATAAGCCATTCGTCGATTATCCACGGCAGGCGGCGCGGCGTTCCGCAGCCGCTCGATAGTAGCACCACGTTTCATAAGTCTCGCTACTATAGCGTAATGAGATTGCTTCGTCGGCCCTAAGGGCCTCCTCGCAATGACAATTTAAGACCTCGAAGTGTCATTGCGAGGCCCCGTGCTCATCTGCCCTCCGTCCTCCGCCTTCTGCCCTCCGTCGTCCGTCCTCCGTCGCCTGTCTTCTGTCTCCTGTATCCTGGCTACTTCAATTCGACGGACCAGTATGCGTGGTCGAGGAATTGCTTCCAGGAGCGGTA
>JAFGTU010000088.1 GCA_016933985.1 Sedimentisphaerales bacterium
GCAATGGGCAAGCCCCCCGCTGTGCCCAGCAAGTACATGCAGACGGCCAAACCCGACCTGCCCAACCTGCTCAACGCCTGGAAGAAAATCGGTATCACGCCCGTCAACGTCGGCAAAATCCACGCATTCCAAAAAGACTGGGTACAGAAAGGCGATGCGCCCGCCCCAATTGACTTCTTTGGAAAACCGAAAGGTCCCGAAGGACAAAAGAAATTCGACGATGTAAAAGATTTCGATTATCGCCCCGTCAACATAAAAACCCACCGCTGGATGATCGGCGGCATCGTACCGTACGCTCCGGAAGATACGCAGACATGGCGTCTCGGAGACCTCGGCGTCAAGGCGCTCGAAGAACTGGCCGCGAAGGACGAGCCGTTTTTCCTTCGCGTCTCCTTCCACGCCCCGCATGTCCCCTGCCGAGTTCCGAAAGAGTATTTCATCGACCCTGCGGCGATTGACCTGCCGCTGCCGACGCAAGAAGAGTTGGACAGCAAGCCGCGCTTCGAGAGAGAGCAACTCCGAGTCTATGCCGGCGGGCTCGATTTGACCAGGGAGCAAATCGACATTTGCCGCGGAACATACTACGGGATGGTCTCGCTCGTCGATGACCAAGTGGGCAGGCTCGTTGAGGTCCTGGAAAGAGTTGGCAAGCTCGACAACACAATCATCGCCTTCAATTCCGACCAGGGCTTTCAGTTGGGCGAGCACGGCCTGTGGAAAAAGCGCGTCCTCTACGAGCAGAATGTGTGCGTCCCGTTTATCCTAAGCTGCCCCGCCTTGCTGCCCCTGGGCAGGATCATCGACGAACCGGTCGAAATGATCGATTTCGTCCCGACCCTGATGGCCCTGATCGGCCTTGATGTCCCCAAGAACATCCCCGGCAGGAGCCTGATGCCCCTTATCATGGGCAAGACCAAAAAATGGAATACGGCCGTCTTCTGCGAAATCGACCACAGCGAATCGATGTACGATGAACTGCGATCTAATAGCGGACGCCGAGTTATGGTCCGAACAAAGGAATGGAAACTGATATACTTCATGGACGAACGCGCTGAAGAAAAAGACGGAGCGCTCTACAACCTGAAAAACGACCCCGATGAGAAGGCAAACCTCTACAACAAGGAGGAATACTCCGGAGTAATAAACCGGCTCGAAAAGCTCGCCCAAAGATGGGACGAAAAACGCCGAGTATGACAACAAGCCGATCCCCAATAGCTCAATCAAAGGAGACAAGAATGAAAACGCAAAAATCAAAACTGATCCTCGTCCTCTCGGCCCTTGTGCTCGGCCTCTGCACATCTAAAGCTTCGGCGATTACGATTGCCCGCAATGCCGCGCCTCAAGCCGTAATAGTCCTCGCCCCGGATGCCACCGAAGCCGAGCGGCACGCAGCGGCGGAGCTATCAGAATTCCTGACTCAAATCACCGGCACCAAATTTGAAACGGCCGGCGCTGCGTCAAGCAACGGGCTCGCCGGCATACTCGTCGGTCCCGGCGCGGCAAAGCAGGCAGATGCCGGTTTTAGCACCGACGGCCTCGGCGCCGACGGCATAGTCATCCGCACCGTCGGAAACAACCTGATATTGGCCGGCGGCAGACCGCGAGGCACACTCTACACCGTCTATACCTTCCTCGAAGACCAGCTCGGCTGCCGATGGTGGTCCTCAAAGGTAAGCACAATACCCAAGAAACCGACGATAGACATACCCAAGCTCGACATCCGCTACGTCCCGGTATTTGAATACCGCGAGGCTTTTTGGTTCGACGCCTTCGACGGCGACTGGGCCGCCCGCAACAAATCCAACGGCAACTCCGAACGCCTGGACGCCAAACAAGGCGGCAAGCACATATACCAGGGCTTCGTGCACACCTTCTACCCGCTGATCCCGCCGCAGACCTACTTCAGCGACCACCCCGAATGGTTCAGCCTGATCAATGGCAAGCGAACAACGGACCACGCCCAACTCTGCCTGACAAATGAGGAAATGCGAAAGGAGCTGGTCAAAAACCTCGCGGCACAGCTACGTGCAAATCCAGGCGCCACAATTGCCTCAGTCTCGCAAAACGACTGGCACCGCAACTGCCAATGTCCCAAATGCGCCGCCATTGAAAAAGAGGAAGAAAGCCCGGCGGGCCTGATGCTCCGGTTCGTCAATTCGGTGGCCGAGGATATCGAAACTGAATTTCCCAACGTCGCCATAAGCACGCTAGCCTACCAGTACACTCGCAAGCCGCCAAAGCTGACCAAGCCGCGACACAATGTCATAGTCCGCCTTTGCAGTATCGAGTGCTCATTCAGCAAGCCTCTGGCCGACGAACGAAATAAGCAATTCCGCGACGACATCGTCGGCTGGTCCAAGATCGCCGACCGTCTATACGTTTGGGACTACACAACGAATTTTCCGCATTACATAATGCCTCACCCCAACCTGAAGGTTCTCGGCCCCAACGTTAAGTTCTTCACCGACCATAACGTGAAAGGCATCTTCGAGCAGGGCGCCTACACGAGCAACGGCGCGGAGATGGCTGAACTGCGGGCCTGGGTCCTCGCAAAGCTGCTCTGGAACCCGAATCTGGACGGTCAGAAGCTGATAGACGAATTCATCGAAGGCTACTACGGTCCCGCCGCCCCGCACATTAAGGCATACCTGAACGTCACCCACGATGCCGTCGAGGCCACCGGGGACCACCTCGGATGCTTCTCGCCCCACACCGCAAAATTCCTGTCATTCGAGACCCTGAGCAGAGGCTGGACCCACCTAAAGTCCGCCGAGCAGGCCGTCCAAAACGATCCCGACCTGCAATTTCGCGTGCAAGTCGCCCAACTGCCCGTCATCTACACGTTTCTAATGCGCTGGGATGAAATGCGAAAGACCGCCCAAGACTCCGGCGCAGACTGGCCGATGCCCGATTCCCCCAAGGCCGCCTACGACCAATTCACAGATATCGCCAACAGCAATAGCGTCACGGGCCTCAGAGAAGGCCAACAAGGCTACGGCCCACTCGACGAAGCCCTCCAGCGCGCAAAGAAATAGCCCCAGCCCGCTGGAAGGCTTTCGCAAGAGAAGCAACACTTGAGCTGAAAGACGCAATAATATAATATTCGGTCAATCCTAGTTTCACGCGCACATTTTCAGATTCTAATTACACTATATATACGAGGCGCCCAAAGGCCCTTGATCGCGATTGGGGCTTCACAGACTGGTATCAGTGATATTTGACAAATCAGCAGGTAAAGATGACGCCACAACAGCAGGGGCAATCTGAGCAAGCGCTGGTCCAGGCCGCTCAAAACGGCGACTTGGAGAGCTTTGCGGCTTTATACAACCGCTATCACAGCCCAATCGTCGCGCTGGCCTACTCGATGCTGGCCGACCGCGATATGGCCGACGATGCAGCTCAGGAGGTCTTCGCAATAGCCTGTCGCGACCTGCCAAGATTGAAAAGTCAAGAGAAGTTCGCTGCCTGGCTCGCAGGCATCTGCAGAAAC
>JAFGTU010000011.1 GCA_016933985.1 Sedimentisphaerales bacterium
GCCGACATTGCCGGGGCCGAGATCAGCGTCGAGGCGGAGAAGCGAGGGCCGCCCACGGGCGCTCCGATCACCGTGCGAATAATCGGCAAGGACTTCAATGTGCTCGAGCAGTTGAGCGACGAGGGCCGCCGCGCTATTGCCGATGTGCCGAATATTATCAACCTGCGCAGCGATCTGGAGGCGACTCGTCCCGAACTAGCGTTTACTGTTGACCGTCGCGTCGCCATGCTGCTTGGCGTCAACACCGCTACCGTCGGCAACTTCCTGAAAATGGCGGTCTTCGGGACCAAGGTGGGGACTTATCGGCAGTACAACGACGAGTACGATATCACCGTCCGGCTGCCTCTTGCTGATCGGGTGAATATCGATGGTATATCCGACCTAAGAATCCCGAATGCGTCCGGCCAAGCCGTGCCGCTCAGATCGGTCGGAAGTTTTGAGTACAGCGGCGGATTCGGGACGATCAGCAGGGTCAACCAGAAGCGGGTGGTCACACTCACCGCCGATGCCGAGGGCCGCCTAAGCTCGGAAGTGCTCAGAGATGTGCAGGGCCGCCTGGCCGCGCTTACCCTGCCGATGGGATATGAAATTCGTTATGCGGGGGAGAAAGAAACCGAAGACGAGGCGCGGGCCTTCCTCGGCAAGGCGTTTGGCATTGGCCTGCTTTTGATTACCCTTGTGCTGGTTATCCAGTTCAACTCGCTCAAAGTGCCGTTTATTATTATGACAACGGTGATCCTCTCGTTAATCGGCGCATTCGTGGGACTGTTGGCGTGGGGGCTACCCTTCGGAATCATCATGAGCGGGATTGGCGTGATAAGTTTGGCCGGCGTGGTCGTGAACAACGCAATCGTTCTTCTTGATTACACGTGGCAGTTGCAGCGGCGGGGGATGGACCTTATTTCCGCCGCGGCCGAGGCAGGCGTAACGCGGTTGAGGCCGGTCCTGCTGACGGCGAGCACGACAATCATCGGCCTGCTGCCGACCGCAATTGGCGTCTCTTACGATTTTCATACGCTGGCCTGGTCCACGAAAAGCGAGTCCAGCCAGTGGTGGGGCAATATGGCGGTGGTTGTCATCTTCGGTCTGGGCTTTGCGACTATCCTGACGCTAGTGGTCGTTCCATCGCTGTACGTGCTTCTGAGCCGGTTAGGACTCCGTAAGTCCTTGGATAAGTGATACTTAGAGCAATTGACCGGCGCGGCGGGGGAATTTTTTTCTGCAATTTTCTGAAAATGTGCTGCCTTTGCAACATGCGAAGCGTATAATCAGTACAGCGCATTGACTTTGTATTTTTGGAGCGGAATTATGAAGTGGGATGTGTCGCAGCTTCTTTGGGATTTTTCATTGTCTGCTTGGACTATGCGGCTTGGATTTGCCCTTCAAACAGGCGGCGAGCCCGGCCTAAGCGGCTTCAACAGACCAATTTACCTTGAGGGCCGAAAGCGGTGAAGTTATGGAGACTATTGCCAAACACAAGCCGAATATCGAGATAGCAACCGATGCTGAAGGGGTTGCTCGCAAAAGTGTTGACGTCTTTGTCGGCGACGCGCGAAAGGCGATTGCCGCCAACGACGTTTTCTACGTCGCGGTCTCAGGCGGGCACACCCCGAAACGCTTTTTCGAGTTGCTGGGCCGGACTTCGCAGGCCCAGGCCCTTGCCTGGGACAAGATTCAGCTTTTCTGGGTGGATGAGCGGTATGTCCCGCCCGATTCGCCGTGGAGCAATTACAAGCTTGCCGCCGAGACCTTTCTCGATAAGGTTGCCATCCCACAGTCGAACATCCATCGAATCCCAACCGAGTTTGGAGATTTCAAGGTTGCCGCCAGGTCATACGAGGAAACCATCCGCACGACTTTCGGCGTCGGCCGGGATGAGCTGCCGGTGTTTGATTTGATGATGCTCGGCATGGGCGTTGACGGTCATATCGGCTCGCTATTTCCCGATTGCTATGCGTGTTTTGACACCGCCGCCCTCGCTTCCGTTGTCTATCTGTTGGGCGACAGGCACGACCGAATAACGCTGACGCATCCGGTCATGTGCGCCGCCTCTCACCTGACGGTGCTCGTTTGCGGCAGTGAAAAGGCCGACATCTTGAAGAGAGTTTTCAACACGGACCCCGACGACATCCGCTATCCCGCCCACATACTCTGGCCCGTCCTCGACAAAGTGACATGGCTCCTCGACTCCGCCGCCGCAAGGGCAATATAACCCGCCGCTTGTCCTTGTAGTAATCGAGGGTACTGGTATCTCCCCTGTAGGCGTAGCCGGATTTAAGGTTCTTTGGCGCTCTGTGCGTCGAAAGAGCCGGATTTTACTTGCCTTTATGCGGAAAACCGCCACAATGCCGAATGTATTATAGAACGAGTGCAGTATTGCAGTGAAAGGCTGCTATGGAAATAAAGAAGGGGATCGCCGTTTCGCCGGGCATTTCGATAGCCAAGTCTCTGATCATCGATTCGGAGGACTATCGTATTCCGCGTCGGCCCATAGAGCCGTCGCAGCGCATCATAGAGACACAGCGGATAAAGAACGCCTTCGCCGCCGCTTCTCGAGAACTGACCAAACTGGCCGACGCCCAGGATAAGTCCGGAGGAGGCAAGATAGAGGATATTTTCGCCGTTCACCTGCGTTTCCTGCGCGACAAGAGCCTGAAAAAGCGAATAACAGACCTCGTCCAGTCTGAGCTGGTGACCGCCGAGTACGCCGTCTCGAAGGTTCTCAGGGATGTCGCCGCGCACTTCTCAAAGGTCAAGGATGCGTACATCAGCGAGCGTGCCGACGACATCAACGACATCGAGAAGCGTTTGCTCAGACAGCTTCTTGGCGGCAAACGCGAGAATATCGATAACCTTACGGAAGAGGTTGTCGTGGTAGCCCGCGAATTGAGTCCCACTAAGACGGCCGGTTTCGATAAGAGGTACGTCAAAGGCATCGCCAGCGACGCCGGTGGGCGGACGTCTCACGCCGCGATCGTCGCCCGCTCTCTCGGCATCCCGGCCGTGGTCGCTCTCGAGGACTTCACCGAGTACGTCCGCGGCGGCGACACAATCATCGTGGACGGCAATCGCGGAATCGTAATTGTCAACCCGGATAGGGATACCGTCGCCCAGTACGAAAAGTACTCGCGTGAATTTCTCGCCCTCGAGCACAAATTCGATGCCCTGCGCGACCTGCCAGCAGTGACACGCGACGGCACCAAAATCACGCTTCTCGGCAACATCGAGTTCCCGGACGAAGCGGAGTCGGTCCTGGAGAAGGGCGGGCAGGGCATCGGCCTCTACAGAACCGAGTTCCTGTATCTGAACAGCCAAACCGAACCGACCGAGGGCGAACACTACGAGGCTTACGCCGAGACTATGAGCTTCTTCAAGGGCAAGTCAGTGGTCATTAGGACGATGGATCTCGGCGCCGACAAATTCACGCAATCGAGAAGATTCTCTCGCGAGCCCAACCCGTTCCTGGGCCTGCGATCCATTCGCTTCTGCCTGCAGAACCTCTCGCTATTCAAGACCCAACTGCATGCAATTCTGCGTGCATCGGTGCTCGGCAGGCTCAAGATAATGTTCCCGCTGATTACCAGCATTCATGAGATTAAGCAGGCCCGCCTGATACTGCGGGACGTGATGGAAGACCTCGACGATGAGAAGATCCCCTACAACAGGCAAATCGAGGTGGGCATTATGATCGAGACGCCTTCCGCGGCGCTGACCGCGTATCACTTGGCTAAGGAAGTCGATTTCTTCAGCATCGGCACGAACGACCTGACGCAATACACCCTTGCCGTCGATAGGGGCAACGAGCTGGTCTCGACCCTGTATTCATCTTCGGACCCTGCCGTTCTGCGGCTGATCCGAACGGTTCTCCAGGATGCGCACAAGGCCCGGATAGAAACGAGCGTCTGCGGCGAAATGGCGTCCGAGCCGGAATATATTATGCTGCTGCTCGGAATGGGTGTGCGAACCGTCTCGATCGCGCCGCCGATGATGCCGGAGATTAAGCAGGTCATCCGCTCGGTGACAATTGAAGACTGCAACAGCGTGGCAAGGCGGGTCCTTGAGCTGAATTCCGAGAGGCAAATTTCAGCCTATCTTCGCACAGCCGCAAGAAGAATTCTGCCTGAAGCATTCTGAGAGCCGTGTAAGGTGTGATAATTCGCACCAACCGACCATCTCCGAAAGGATTGGCATGAGAACGACCTTGCTTACGAGGGCCTAAGCGATGAATTCGCCCCCGAAGTCCGCAAGTCAAGACCACGACTCTTCGATTTATCAAACATCCGCCCCCCAACAACGCCAACCGACAAAACAACTACCATCGTCATCAATTACAAATGAGAACGTCTGCCCTCTTTCAGGGCGCTATCATCACCTTCGTCTGTGAGGGCATGGGGTAACTGCCTGCCATCCCGATATGGTAGCAGTTCAGACAGACAGGCTGGCCGTTCTTGGGCAAATAGGCTACCGCCGCCTTGTTGCAGTTGGGCGCCTGACACATCAGCCCGGAATTACGCGGCAGCAATTCACCGTGATGATAATCCATCAATTTGGTCATCTTCACATAACACGGACCCATGATGGTTCCACTAACCACGCCTCCGGAGGCTCCCGCCTGGTCTCCCATGGAGCTGGGGATTTTCGATCCATGGACTATAGGGTGTTTAAAGTACATTGTTGCCATATTTGGCAAACCCGATAAGCCGGAGCCCATACTTGGATACGGTATGGGAATCGGACCTGCATGGGACGGGACTCGACAAATGTCGGGGAGGCTAAAATTGGCGCCGCCCATTCCTGTGGCTGAAAACATATCAATATCTCCTTGAACGTGGGTTTATGATCAGAACACACTCAGCCACGCGGCCGAATGGAATCGTCCTTCCCTTGCCCGAAATTTCCCACTTGAATTCATAAACGGCATTTCTGTACGCCTTGACAATCTGAATGAGATACTGCCTAGAACGCAAGCCCCATAATACAAGACTTCCATCTCAATTCCAGGATAATTCCACCAGGTTCCGCATACCGTGCCGGAAGAACCGGCAAAGAGTCGAGCATGTAATTCAAGAACCCACTTTTCCAACTATTTTGGCATGCCGCCTCCGGTCCCCTCCCCGTCTATTGGCTAAACGCCGCTATACTGAGAAGCTATGTTAATTCCATAAGTACGTTCAATCTATGTTTAGAGGTCCACC
>JAFGTU010000089.1 GCA_016933985.1 Sedimentisphaerales bacterium
ACCAGGGCCGCCTTCAGGCCGAAGCCGGTAAGGAAAAGCGCAAGAGCAAAGCTGAGCCCGGCATTCAATCCGTTGGTCTGGATTGCCTGTGAAATGTATGCCATATTCAGCGAGCCGGTGTTGGCATATACAAGGCCGATGCCGAACAGGACGAAGGCCGAGGCAATGCTGCCCAGGACCATATACTTGAAAGAGGCCTCAAGCTCTTCGTTGTCACAGCCAAAGCCCACGAGAGCATAAGAGGCGATTGAGGCGATTTCGAGAAAGACATAGAGGTTGAACATATCACCGGACAAGACGACGCCGTTCATCCCGGCAACCATGAGCATAAACAGGGACAGGTATTTTGCCCTTGCGGTGTATTGCTCCATATATTTAGTGCTAAAGAGCATTGCAGCGGTGCTGACGACGCTTATAGCCAGCAGCAGCAGAGAGCTTAGTCCGTCGAGGACCATATTTATACCAAGTGGGATTGGACACCTGCCGACTTCGTAAGTATCGGTTTGGCCAATGGTCGCTATGGCTAAGACGAGCAGACAAATGGCTACCGCGTTTGCAAGCAGTGTTGCAAGCGTTTTTGCCCCTTTGCCTAATCCGCTGAGGGCCGGCAGGAAAAATGCGGCTACCAATGGTATAGCGACAAAGGCCGGCAATGGTATGTTCATCCTCTTAGCCTCCTAATCTCGGTGATGTCGAAGGTGCCGTATCTTTCGTAGGTTCTGATGCAGATAGCAATCATAAGGGCCAGCGAGCCCAAGCTTATGACGATGGAGGTGAGCACAAGCGCCTGTGGCAGAGGGTCAACGGCGGTGTTTACGAAGGCAGCGGTTACCGAGTTAATCTGCTCTGCCAGCTCGCTTTTGCCGACTATCGGTGCGACGCCGTCGAAGCGGTAGCCGAGCATAATCAGAAAGATGTTGACCGCGTATTCCATAATCATGATGCCGATTACGATTTTGACCATATTTTTTTTGACGACCGCACAATACAGTCCAATCATAAACAGCAAAAAGCAAAGGGCATAAAGCATCAGTTTTGCTCCTTTTCTTTAGCTGGTGTAGCAGGCTTAAAATCTTTACAGCAAACGGAAAGAGTAAAAATTACCAAAAATAATGATGCGCCGACTTTTATACCGATAAAGATATTTGACAGCGGGATAGTCCCTGCACTTATTAACTGAAAGGCCTTGCTGGGCAGCAGTTGCTGCTGGTAGAGGAAATTGACGAAGAAGCTTCCGCCGAAGACTAAGCCGACAATGGCGACCAGTGCGAACAGCAGTGCTCCTGCGCAGTCAAGCCGCGATGCCAGGGGAAGCGGCAGGTTTTCTTCTGCGAACTGCCTGCCAAAGGCGAGCATAAGCAGGACGTACGAGCCGGCGATGATAACTCCACCGGCGAAACCGCCGCCCGGGGTCCGGTGGCCCGTGATAATGATGTAGATGCCGAACAGGAATATCAGTATCTTAACCCAGCTTGCTATTGTCTTGACAACTACGGTCATTCCCTTCATGCGTCGGGTTCCTCCAGCTTCTTTTTTGCCCTTCTTCTTAGTATTACGGTCGCGCCGATGATAGAGGTGAACAAGACGGTAGCTTCACCGAGGGTGTCGTAGGCCCTAAAGTCCAGTATCACCGAGGCGACCAGGTTCGCCGCGCCCGTTTTTTCGAGGCCCGTGCTTATGTACGTCTGAGAGGCAGAATCAGGGACCTGAGCGAAGACGGGTGTACCGAAGGGCGGTATCGTCTTGAAGACTATAATACCTGCCAGGAATATGACGAAGATGATTACGACCGAAACGACGGTTCCAAAGAATTCTCTGTCGCCACTTATAAAGGTGATGTCTCTCGAAATTGTGGCGCGGATAAGGATGACTAACCCCAGAACCTCGACGACAATCTGTGTTATCGCGATGTCGGGGGCCCGCAGAAAGAGAAACAACAACGAGCCGCCGAAGCCAATGGCACCGACGCAGATAACCGCGCTTAACAGGTTGCGGGTCTCAACCGCGATAAACGCGGCAATTATGCAAAAAAGCAGCAGGGTATAAAATTCAAACATAGCAACCTCACCAAATATCGCAGAGCACAAACAGGACGACAACTAATCCGAGTGTTACCCAGGTCAGATACATCGGAAGAACGCCGGAATGCAGCCACCTTAGGAATTCCGTCAGTCCCAGACCGACTCTGCCGGACTGGTCGTACGGGTCGAACCATCGTTTTTCCTGACCTTCGTAGAGCTGTTTCAGGCCGCCCATGCAGGAAACCGTTTTGTAAAAGTGTGTGCCCGGGACAGTCATTTTCTCGTTTTCCTGGATTTCACCGCAGGTCCAGGTGGGGACGATTCTGACCTTGTTTTTGAACAGTCCGCCGATAAGCAGCACAGCCATGCCGAGGGCGATACCGACGAGTATAAGGACGGTGGCAAGGCCGCCCTGCCATAGGGCTCCGATAGTGGTCGTGATGTCAACAAGTTCCAGGCCCAGGCCGGGCAGGATGAAGTAGTTGAGTGGCACGAAGTAGAAGATTCCGAAGTACAAACACAAAAAGGCAAGGACAATCATCGGAATCGTTTGCAGCGGTGATACTTCCTTTACATCCCGCAGGGCGTCCGGCAGACGCGAGAGGAATATAGAGTGAACGAGTTTTATAAATGAGGCAAGTGTAAGAGCGCTTCCGAACATGGCGGCGACAAGCCAGAATGGCCAGAACCCGGCAGCGGCGCTGGCTTTGCCCGCCCCCATTTGTATAACGCCCTGGTAAATCATCCATTTTGAGACGAATCCGTTTAGCGGCGGGATGCCCGAGATGCTCAGGGCGGCGATAAGGCAGGTGACGAAGGTGACGGGCATTTTCTTGCCGAGGCCGCCGAGCTGGTCGAGTTCAGCAGTTCCTGCCTGCTGTTCTGCGGCCCCACCGCAAAGAAACAGGCAGCATTTATAGACTGCGTTGTTTAGCATATGAAAGACGCCGCCGGCAATGCCTACGGGTGTCATCGTTGCTATACCGAGCATCATATAGCCAACCTGGCTGACGGCGTGATAGGAGAGAAGACGCTTGAGGTTGTGCTGGGCCATCGCGACCATTACGGCAATGACGATAGTTGCCGAACCGACAAGGGCCAGGATAATACTCAGAACGGCGGACTCAAGGACGAAAATATCTTTTACGATAAGGACGAGCAGATAAATTCCGAGCAGTTTATCTATGGCAGCGGGGAGCAACGCCATGACTGAAGTGGGCGCGGATTCACCACTGGTAGGCAGCCACGTATGCAGCGGCATTGCGCCTGCCTTGGCGATGGCGGCGGTCATCAAAAGCAAAAAGGCAGTGATTGGCAAAGCGCCGCTGGTCTTTAGGTCAATAGCCGAGATTGCGAAAGTATGTGAACTTAAGCCGACGAACAGCACGCCGAGCAAAAAGGCGGCGTCGGAAGCGCCAATCATGGCAAAACTCTTGGTGGCGGCGAAATTAGAGTTCCTGCCGCCTGTTGTTATCATCAGATAGAGCGAGGCGGTGACAATTTCCCAGAAGATAAGCAGAAAGAGCAAGTGGTTGCTGAGTAGAATTCCCGCCGAGCCGCCAATGGTGAGCAGCACAGCGCCATAGAATACACTGCTGTGTTTCGCATCGGCCATTGACTTGAATGAATAGAGTGTAATAAGTATGCCGAAACCGCACGCGAACATGAGCAGAAAAGTGCCTAAAGGCGTAGTACTCAGGACCAAATCGAGCGTGAAGTCATATACCTGCAGGCAGTTCCAGGAGAAATAGTCTCCGCCCCCGGTAAAGAGCTGAACCGACAGCGCAAAGGCCAGGGCAGCAATGACCAGTGTCAGGGCTCTGGTGACCAGCTTGAATCTGTTGGGCACAAACAACAGGCCGAAGCCGACTATCAACGGCAGGAAGACTGTTATGGCTGAGAAGTTACACAATTTTCAAACCTCCGTTTCTTAAAGCACTTCCTTTCTTATTCTCTCGGTCTTCTCACGGCTCAATTTCAACAGTGCCTCGTAGTCAAGCACGACATGTTGACGCCTATCCACGACGGCGAGGCGCTCGGTGCAGCTATAGCAGGGGTCAACGGCGGCCAGTGTTATAGTCACGTCTGCGATGTGCTGGCCTATACATGAGGCCCTGAACGAGGGAACGTTTGTATAGCTCGGCGCCCTGATTTTATGCCTGACTGGTCTGTTTCCGCCGTCACTGCGGACATAGTGGAAGGTTTCACCTCTCGGGGCTTCCGCGTGGCCGCAGCCCTCACCAGGCGGTATCTCCTTAACCTCGATTGCCACCGGCCCATCGGGCAGCTTGTCAATCGCCTCGCGAATCATCTTGATAGACTCGAAAATCTCCAATAGCCGAACGACGACTTTTGCAAAGACGTCGCCTTCCGGCTCGGTTATGACGTTCCAGTCAAGGTCGCCATAGGCGGCATACGGGTCGTCGTGTCTGCAGTCGATAGCGACGCCGCTTGCCCTTGCCGTGGGGCCGGCCGTAGCGTAGTCGATAGCGGCCTG
>JAFGTU010000090.1 GCA_016933985.1 Sedimentisphaerales bacterium
GAGGACCAATTCAAGGTCGTCGAGCAACACCTCACCGCGGTTGAGCAGCATCAGGTCGAAGGTTGTGATCGTGCCCTGAGTGTAGCTTGAGTCGGTGCCGCCGATGTAAAATGAGAATTGCTCCCAGCCGGCTTTCTCGCTCTCATCGCTGTCGGCCCAGGCGTCCGGCGTATTATTGTTGCTGCGAGGGTCGCGCAGCTCCATGCTTGCCCCTTCGCCGTCAGCCCATGTGGGCCATCGGCCTCCGTCGTAGTAGGTCACCTCGTCGGCCGTGGCCATAAAAACATCGGGACCTTCCACAATCGGAAAAGACAGGCGGATGCGCTCGCTGTGATTGTCCAGCTCGCCGCCGTAAGGACCGACGAGATTAATGCCGATAGTGAGATTGCCGTATGTAGCTTCGAGCAGGCCCGGGTCTTTAGCGACGACGAGATACCCGCCCGCAGGGATATTGGTTACCTGGCTGGCCTCGTTGAAGTCATAGGAAATGCCGTCCGTGAAAGACCATCCAAACAGCGAAATCGGCCAGACGCTCTTATTGTACAGCTCGACATATTCATACCGCTCGTCGCGGCTGCCGTGATGGTACATTATCTCGTTGATTACGATGTCGCGAATCAACGGCTTGGCGTTTCTGGTTCCGTAGGTCGGCGCGCTGAGAGCTTGAAAGTTGCCGGCCCCATCGGGGTATCGTCCAAGCGTCACATCCGACTCCACCACATCAAAACGAACGGCATCGAGCACTCGAATCGGCTGCGGCGACGGGCTGTCGGTTGCCTCAGTCAGGAATATCGTCTCTCCTTCAAAGGCCAGTCCGAAAGGAAATCCACTGGGCGGCGTGCCCTCCCTGACTGCGAAGAAGCCGCCCGGCTGCAGCACGACCCCTTCGGCCGGAAGCTTGTACATAAGCAGATCGAATCGGCCTTCACTGAGATAGACGTTGCTCAGATCGACAGCAATCGGCCCCGGGTTGTATATTTCAAGCCAGTCGGTGCCGGGCCCGGCGTCGCTATTTGTCAGCAGCTCGTTGATTACCAGCCGTGCGTTAATGTCCACCCCGCCGGTAGGATCTTCGAGAGCACGCAAAATGGGGCTTGCCACAACGTCTAAATTGCTGATGGTGGAGTTGTGGACCTGGATTGCCAAGACGTTTTCGCCGGGGACCAGCAAATACATATAACCGGTCAGGTCCAGGTTCCTGGCGGCATATTCGCCGCCGCTGATCGCGGGCTGGCTGTGAGCCGGCGGGTTGCCGGTAACGTTCTCAGGACCGCCCACCCGCTGACCGTTGAGATATAGCACGTAAGAATCGTCGTAGTGGATCTCCACCTGCAGCTGTGTGAAGGAAGCGAGTTGGACCGGCGTAACGGTGAACGGCAGCCGTGCATAAACGGAAATATAACGGGTGCGCATATCATTCAGTTGTGTGCGTATCCACTGCAGCTCATCCGATTCGTCGCTGAATCCGTACCCGCTGTTCCCGTCGATCCAATCGGTCGTGGCCGGGTCGTCGTTGAAGCCGATTTCGGTCCAGGCCGTCGTGCCTCCCGACGGTTCTTCAAAACCTTTGAAATACCGCCCCGCGTGGCCCACGTCCACGAGCGTCACCAGGGTCGGCGCTGCGGGGTCGGCTTGTGACTGATCGGGGCCGCCGGGGGAACCGCCGATGAATGTGCTCGGTCCCCAGGTTGACGGCTCCTCCGCATCGCCGGCCGCCTTGATGCGGACCAGCGAATGCCCTGCCCCGTCCGCCGAGGCTGGCCAAGGGGGGGCGTCGTTATACCTAAATGAGATGAGGATTTCACCGCTACTGTTGGATAACTCAATTCTCTCGCCATCATTATTAAGCTTTCCGGAAGACCATTCGTACACGCCGCTAATTCCATAAGCGGCCTCCACTGCGGAAGCATCGCGCGCCACAACCAGATACCCTTTGCCCGGCAGAATCGTCCCGGCCGGAAACGTGTAGTTAACACCGTTGGTAAAGTTGTATGCACTCATATCTTCACGGGTGGCCTTATTGTTGTAGAATTCGATGAATTCGAGATTCTCATCCCCGTCGGGCGTGCCCCCCTCCTCTACGGGATGATACATCACTTCGCTCACCACCAGTGCCGCGCAAGGCTGTACAATCCACAAGGTTAGTATCCAGGCAAACGCCAAAATGCCGTACCGGAATCCCCGTTGGCTCATCATTAGTAGTTATTCCTTTCTTCCTGCACCGGTGGCAAGCTCACACCTCATCCAAATAGCAATAGGAGCATCTTCATCTATCTATATATTATACGCAAAACGACCTGAAGTTCAAGGTTTTTCCTCTCGCACGGCCAATTTTTGCGTGGCGGCTCACTTTTGGCGGGATATCGGGCCTAAACCGTTTGCCGGAAAACGATTAGCGAATATCGGGTTTTTTCCGGGAAACCGGCCAAAGATGCCTTGCTTCAACAAGATTCTTTCGTCCTATAAGGCAAAGGGCCGTCCGTGATGCCGTTGATTTGGTCGCGCTTTGTTTGACGGCTTTTGCGAGAAGGACTGCTGTAAGACTCATTGATAGACCCTGCCAAATAATATATGTTAAGGCTAAGAATCAGTTGAAAGGATCAAGAATGATTGCGCGACACCTTAATCGATCTCTCGAAATCAGAAGAAAAGCCTTTGTGGCCTTGTTTTTGGGGTTCCTTGCAATAGCAGCCGAATTGGACGCGGCATCGGTTCGGCTGCTAATCGAGGGCAATTGCCCCCAGGCTACGTTCGCCGCCAAGGATATTGAAGCAGCGTTGCAGGCGAGGGGGCATGGTGTGAAGCAGTATCGTCTGGCGCAGCGAGGGTTCGGCGGCGGCACATGCATTGTTCTGTTGCTCCGGTCGAATGAGGATATTGTCCGTGAGATGGTTTCGCAGGGCGCGAAGCCTCCGGGGACTCTGAAAAGCGAGGGCTACAGCATACGCAGAAGCTCCGAGGACGGGCGAACCACCTACTGGGCCGTCGGCGCCGATGCGGGGGGGCTTATGTACGGCGGGCTGGAGCTGGCTGAGATTATACGAGTGGACGGGCTTTCCGGTATCAATGACATCGATACGAATCCCTGCATGGACATGCGCGGGACCAAGTTCAATTGCCCTCTGGACGCCCGCACGCCCAGCTACACAGACCTCGGCGACGCCGGCCAGAATAATATACCCCAGATGTGGAGCTTCGACTTCTGGAAGGACTACATCGACAACCTGGCGCGATACCGGTACAACTATGTTTCCCTTTGGTCTCTCCATCCGTTTCCTTCGCTGGTGAAGGTGCCGGGCTACGAGGACGTGGCATTGACCGACGTCAAACGCTCGACGATTCAATGGAAAGAGAATTATGATCTATCCGGTAGAGGCTTCGATGCTCCTGAGATATTAGGCAGCCTCGAGATCATCAAGAAGATGAGCATGGAAAGCAAAATCAAGTTCTGGCGCAAAGTGATGCGCTACGCCAAAAACCGCAATATCGACTTTTATTTCGTTACTTGGAACATCTTCGTTAACGGGACATACGGCAAATACGGCATCACCGACAGCATCAAGAACGAGACCACGATTGACTATTTCCGAAAAAGCGTCAACCAGATGTTCCTGACGTATCCGCTGCTGGCCGGCATCGGCCTGACTACGGGCGAGAACATGCCCGGCGCCGACTTTGGAGCAAAAGAGGATTGGGCATTCAGAACTTATGCTCAGGGCGTTCTCGACGCTGCGGCCGAGCAGCCCGGACGAAAATTCACCTTCATCCACCGCCAGCACCAAACCGGCGCCAAGGATATCGCCAAACGATTTGCCCCACTGATCGAACATGAGAACATCGAGTTCATATTCAGCTTCAAATACGCCAAGGCGCACGTCTATAGCTCCACGACTCAGCCTTATCATCCCGGATTTATCGAAGATATCGGCGATCTCAAGACGATCTGGACTTTGCGAAACGACGATGTCTATTACTTCCGCTGGGGCGCCCCCGATTTTGTTCGCGAGTTCATCGAGAATATTCCATATAACGTCTCCAGAGGTTTCTACTTAGGCTCGGACCAGTATATCTGGGGGCGCGAGTTTTTGAGCACGGAGCCGGAGAAGCCGAGGCAGATCGAAGCGGCCAAGCACTGGTATCATTGGATGATATGGGGCCGGCTCGGCTATGATCCGACGCTGAGCAACGAGCGCTTTGTGAAGATCATTCAGCAGCGCTATCCCAGTATCTCCGGCAGTGACCTGTTCGACGCCTGGCAAGAGGCGTCGATGGTTTATCCCCGCACGACCGGTTTTCATTGGGGGTCTCTCGATTTCCAGTGGTACATCGAGGCCTGCAAGAGCCGCCCGGAGCCTGCTGGGACGCCGAGCGGTTTTCACGATGTCAACCGATTTATCACGCTGCGGCCCCATGAGACTACGGGTTATGTTTCCATCCCCGACTATGTCGAGAGCGTCTCAGAAGGGAAAGAGCCGGGCGGCATTACCCCGGTCGAGCTTTCTGACAAGATTCACGCTCATGCCGATAATGCCCTGCGGATTCTTTCCAAGTTGAAGCACGGCGGCAACAAGGAGCTGCGGCTGACTCTCGGTGACATCCGCGCAATAGCCTATATGGGCAAGTACTATGCGCACAAGATACGCGGAGCCACGGAGCTGGCCCTCTATCGCAAAAACAAAGAGCAGGGCCGCCAGGATGCCGCGATCCGGGAGTTGACCAAGGCAGCCGAATACTGGCGGCTTTACGCCTCCACTGCGCTCGGTCAATACGAGAATCCCTTGTGGACGAATCGTGTAGGCTACTGTGACTGGCGAAAGCAAATGACGGAAGTCTTGAACGACATCAAGATCGCCGGGGGCAGTGTGAAACTGTCGCCCATGTCCGCCACGCCGGGAGGCACGATAATCGAGGCCGAAGACGCCGTATTCAAGGGCCCCAAAAAGAAAGTAAGCAGCAACGTAGGCACAGAAACGGGATACCTTGATTTTGGCGACGCTGCGAATGGTAGTTGGGTGGAATGGAAATTCGATGCGCCCAAATCAGGGACGTATATCCTGGAGATAAGCTATACAGCCGAGCCGGGCAAATACCCATCCGACCTTGCTGTCAATGGGAAAGACGCGGGCCGGATTGTCCTATGGACCACGGGCGGCAAATCAACGTGGGCCTGGGACAGAAAGACCGTGACGCTCAAAAAGGGAAAGAACGCTATCAGGCTAACACCCACAAGCCGTGGTCACATTGACCATATAAACGTGCTATCCGGCGGGTAACGGGAGAACCGCCGAATACATGCACAGCGACAGCACGCTTATTTGAAATCATATTCACAATAATCAGCTATTCAACGCCTCCTAACCAGTCACTCGCCAAGACCCGCAGATCCTGAAAGTTGATAACGCCATCGCCACCGTCCGGGAACAGATCGCAGGCGGAATCCCAGCCCGGCCCCCCTGAAACGGTAGAAAACGCCCGGGCAAATGCGACAAAGTCTTCAAAGTTCACACCACCGTCGTTGTTAAGGTCGCTCGCGCCGTATTCCGACAGGTCACTTTCGATGAAATAAGAAGACAATCCGCCACCTTTTGAAAGTCCTGCAAGACCATCGCGGGCGGACATGCCTAACCACGTAATACTCAGCTTGCCGTCAAAAAACATCTCGGTCTGAAAACTGCTGGAGGCGGCTAACCCATACTCCGGCACATTTTCGAACGTTACCGCGACTCTATCGGCAAGCTGCTTCCATGAAATGGTCCCCCCGACGTTCGGGCGGAGGTCGTCGAATAACGCGCTTATACGCTTGAACCGAAAATGGCTCTCTAAGCTCTCAAAGTATTCCGTATCTCCCGTTTCAAACGTTATGTAACCGTTGCTGCCGATATAGAAAGAGTCGTAACTTTGTCCGTAGAAGGGAACTGCTGCTCCTCCGTCAAGGCTCACTTTCTTGTAGTCGTCATCCTTCATCAAAAGAGTAGTTCCACCGGCCGGGTCGGTTGGAAATTCGCTTGCCGGTCTGCAGCGAGCTTTGTAGAAGCTTCCCGACCCGTCAGGGACGAGCGACAGCGTCCGGCCGGCCAGATCATTGTCTTGCGAGTCGAATAATTCAGTGAAATAATCAACCGGCGTCACTGTTAGAGTAACAGGCCGCGTGTGTTCGACGCCGTCCGTTATGTTTGTAAACGTCACAGCACCGCTGTAAGTATCCGGAACTAAACTGTAAGATTTAGCGTTGATAAAGACTTTTACCGTAGCCGAATCGCCCGGACTCAGCGTCCCGCTGTCGGCGTCAACATCAAGCCAGGGTTTTGAACCGGCCGCCGCCCACTCGAGTGTCTCGCTGCCGTGGTTGGTTAGCGTATATCTCTTGGATTGAGGCGCTAACGGACCGCCGGCAATCCCAGCAGCTTTGAAACCGTCTTCCGGCACTACCGCTAAAACGTCCGGCTCGACTGTCATTGTTGCCGGCACGGACAAGATAGGCGCACGATCGTCGTTGGATGAAATAAATATCTCGCCGAAATAATCTCCCGCCTCCAGTCCTTCGGCATTAAACACCACGTTTACGTCAATGAAACTGTCCGGTGCGACGACGCCCGCATCCGGCGCGAACTCCAGCCAATCACACAACATCCCGAACCTCAACTGCTGCTCCGGATCGCCAAGAAGATTCAATTCGTAGTAGATCCAGCGCATGCAGCTCTCGTTGATCATCGAGACGTTCTCCTCTTTGCTGTCCTGATTTGCCCGCCCAAGCTCCAATATGCCCTCGCCAAGCGCTGCATCCCAGAATTGTCGGGCGTATCTATGACTCGGCCCATCGGTGCTGTAACTCGTGCCGTATCCATACCGGGCGTTCATCACTACTGCGAACGCGCCGTGTTCCATAGACGTGATAACTTCGGCGAAACAGTCGGGTGTATCGAATCCGCCCGGCTGGCACGACTGCGAGTATATAAAGAAATAGTCCGTGTTTGTCAGGCGGCTCAAATCGGAAGTGTCCAACTTCATACTGTATGTGAAATTCGCGTGGCCCAGGTGATTGAAGATATGGATGCCCTCGTTCATCAGGCAAATCAGATCTTCTTCCGGCCAATCATAGTCTTTATCGTACAGAGGCCAACAGCAGGTTGGGTTGTCAGGCAGACAACCCACTGTATTAAAGCCCCAGAAGTTCGGCTGGGGGTGATTCTCAAAACCGTAAGTAAAGTAGCCGTCGTAGTCCCCCCCAAGCCGAATTTGCTCCAATGAGTCTTTGGCATAGTCAGACACACCACCAAAGCCGAGGTATTCGCCCACCATCGAAACACGAGGCAGGTACTCATCATCGGTTGCGGCGTAGGTCAGGGTCTTCTTGATGAAGTTCGCCAGCTCCGCGTCGTTCTGCACCACGGCCCGGCCTACGCATATCTCGGCGTACAGATCGACTTCACCGCCGCCCACGCCGTCCGTCGGCTCGCCATAGTCGCCATCCGCATCGTAATCAAAGGTGCACTGCTCCGGATCGACACAACCGTAGTACATATCCACCGGCATCGTGTCAACGTCGCCTACCAGTGAATCCACCCAGAACATCCGCGCCGGAACAATACTATTCGTTCCACCCAGTAGAACATACTCCGTGCCCCATCCCTGGTAAGCGTCTGTCAGGAAGTTGCGGATACTGGTCTGATTATCCGTTCCCCCGTCGGGTCTTGTCCCATCATAACCGGCATAAATCGCTTCTGTCGTTACGATGCCGGCCGTCATGCCCTGGGCGATCTTCCGGTCGCGCAGAGCCTGGAAGTTCCACGGGCCCGGCGCATTAGCCAAAGCCTCAGATGTAATGATCACGTACTTGTACGGGCCGCCACGGAGCCGCGGCGATGCACCATCAAGTTCTTCCACCGGGGCAGCCGACTCGGCATAACATTTCAGCAAGCTTGGATTATCCACCGTTGCCAGCAGCTCCGCCTTTGCCGCATCCGAAGGCTTTAAAGCGGCATTTGCCTTCGGGGCATCGGCCAAGTCTATCTTCAGGCGCAGTTTTGCAGCGTAAGAAATCTCGCCCGTGGCCGGCACGTATTGCAGCGGGAACAGGTTTAGAATCAACAGTTGGTATCCCCGTTTGGACTGAACGGTCACTTCCTCGTGATATGTTCCCGGCCAGGGTGCTGACTGGCCGTAAACCGCCTGATCCGGCTCGGTTGCCTCAACCACACCCGGATAACTAAGGCGGTAAGGCTTTTGGGCCGGCGCCAGCACATATCTCCCCGGCAACTCTCGTTCATCGATAGGACTCGCCCAGCAAGCCGTCACCTCCTTCCCATAGGGAATCAGAATCTTAACCGGATGCACTGGAACAACCGGCGCACCTGTTCGCAGGTATTGCTCCAGACCTTTTATCCCTATCCAATCGTATCCGTCGCGCTTGGAAACGACAGGTTCGTTGAACTTATATTCCAGAACCATCTGGTCTCCACTCATTTTGGCTTGGACCACCGTGCTCTTTGCCTCCGACAACTCAGCGGGTATCTCACGACTGCCGAGGCTGAAACTCAAAGGTGCATCTCCGCCGTTGCCGATGGTCAGAATCCTGGTGGCGGTCTTTCCCTGCCGAACAGTTGCGCTCAGTCCCCCTTCAGCCGGATTAATCCAGACCTTGGGAGCGGTAAAGACGGTCAAAGCTACCCCGCGAGGGCACTGAACGGTCGTAGTAACGTTTGTGAATACGATGGTGTCGGCGTAGTTACCTTGCGGTAGTGCATCAACCGCCGAGTTCAGACTAACCGTTACTAAAGCCGATTCGTCAGGTGCGAGAACGCCGCTATCCGGATGTATATCCAGCCAGGGAGCCGTCTTGGCGGCAGACCAGGCAATGGTTTTGTCCGCACTGCTGTTCACCAAATGATATTGTGCCTCGGATGGCACGAACGGCCCGCCAGGATGGCCCGAGAATTCCAACACCTCTTCGGGAATGACCTCAAGGTAGTCGGGCTTCCCCTCGCCGCTCAATTGCACCTCGACCTCCGGCTCGTCTTCGTCGTTACTCTTTATGACTACGACGGACTCGAAGACGCCGGTCTTGGCAGGTTCGAAAACAACGCTAACGTCGATAGAGCCCAAAGGCGGGATTGTAAACGGCAAGCTCGGAACATTCTCCAATCGGAAATTACCCGATGAAAGCTTCGCAGCCTGTCCCGGCAAAAGCTCTTCGCCAATCTCGGGTTTGCCCGGATACTCCGGCGGCTTCCAGCCCTGTGGAGAATCATCCGATGTTCCTCCTACAGATGGGTTTTGGTTGTACCACTGCTGCTCGGGGCTTATTCTTTGAGAGGTTATTTCAGCTTCACCGACTATAACATCATCAAAAAAGTGGCTATTGGCATAGCTCGTACTTGTGTAGCCTAACAACCCAATGCGCCCGCTGATAAGATCGCCGTCGATAACACTGTTCACAAGATTCTCGTTGATGTAAAAATAAAGATTTGGACCTTGCGCTACCACTTTCAGGGTGTTCCACTCAGTGACTGGATTGAGGTATTCCGAATCAGTCCAGCCCACAAGAGTAGTGAAGACGCCCGAAACCTGCTTATAGATGAAATAAGATCCTTCATCATGCCCGAATGCATAGGCCGAACCGGTGGCGGGATACCTCTCGAAATCAGCCGTCGCTCGGAAGAGCATGTATTGGGCGGAACCATCAGATTCCCCTCGCCGCAGCTTGACCTCATACGAAAAGTCCTCGAACGCCTCCCCGCTGTACGTTGCGATCATGCTGTCGTTTCCGCTCGGCGACGGTTGATATGCTCGATATTCCTGGTTTACAACCTCCCAGTCGGCATCGACATCTTCATCCCAATCCTGAGCGAGCCCATCATCAAAGTCTTCAGAGTACGCGCCGCCGAGAGATATTTCCGTAACTATAAGGCCATACGTGGGGTCGGTATTACCTATGGTGATAGTCTCCGTCCGGGAAGCGCCTATAAGAACAACTCCAAAAGGCATATTGAGGTCATACACGGGCTCAATACTGTCGCTTACGTCTATCTCGCCGGGAATGGGTGTTACCTCCAGCGTTACGTCCCGGCTCTGGGCGATGCCGCTGGAGACGTTTGTGAATATAATCGTGTCGCCGTAGTCGCCCGGCGCCAAAGTCTCGGCAATTGCGTTAATAAGAGGAAATTGCACTATCCTGGAATCACCCGGATTCAGCGTACCGCTGTCCGGATTCACTCCGAGCCACGACTGTGTTACACTCGCCGTCCAGTTCAGGGCAGATGCCCCACTGTTGGTCAATGTATATACTCCACTTGGAGGAAGGAACGGTCCGCCTTCGTACCCGGACCAGAGCAATCCTTCCGCCGGTGTGACCGTGAGATCGTCCATCGGCTCTCCGGACAAACAGATGTCGTCGATATTCCAGCCCGGATACGTCACGGAGCCGTCGGTCGGTCCCATCGTCCAGCGAATATAGACGGTGCCTTGGTTGTCCGCAACACTGGAAATATCGTATTCGCACTCTATCCACGCGCCGTCGCAGAAAGAATCCCCTGTGTGTTCCCAGACAACGGTCCAGTTGCTGCCATCGTTGCTCACCTCCACTTTCGCGTGGTCATAGGATGCGTCTTCCACGCCCAGCCAACGCCGGAAAGACAGCATCATGTTCTCATAGCCGGAGCAGTTCAAGGCCGTTGTGGTCAGGTAGTACTCCGGCATACCATCGGGATAGTCCCCCGCAAGGTTGTAGCCATAGACATTGCTGCCGGTATAGCCCGAGGTCGGATCGCCACAGCTCGACCCGCCCCCCAACGGAACGCCAAAGGCCCATTCGCCCTCTGTGCTCCACCCCGGGTCCGTATCCAACGGGAAGCATACCACGGTCTCACCCAACACAGGGGCGGGCCCGATCGGTGCCAGCACTGTAAGAACTGCCAAAGCAATGATAGTTTTGTAGAGACAGCCGTGTGATTGCATGAATCGATCCTCCTGAATTGTGTATGTTTTATCACATAAACGATAAAAGTGCCTTGATTTGAATTTCCCGCACCCTCCAAATCCTTTGATAGCAGGGTTTCCATCTCAGTTTCAAGAATCTCGCGCCAGATTGAGTGTCCTATGGGTTAGACCGCCGAGAAATATAACAGCAGTTATGGATGCGACAACGGTCTTTCCTTTGCTCATAGGTACTCCTCAAGCTTGAGCTGTAATACCTGACATGGCTTAGTACCATACCTCTGGTCCCATAATTGTACAGAGGAACAGAACGCAAATCAAGGGTGTTTTCAGTATCAGACTCAATTCTTTGGGGGCCGGCCGCAACTCGCAAATAGATGATAGTCTCATCCCAATCAACTATCACGGACACTGACATTCCACAGTCAACTCTATGCTGTTTCCGCAGCAAGCTAACTTTTTAACAGGGCAGCACTTATGCGGGTCCACGGGCCCCCTGTGGGGATGCCGGGCCGTTCGTAGGTCTTGAAGCGCCAAGAATCTTTTCGAGAATGAGCATTATGTCTTGGCAGCATCGTAGCTAATCGCTTATACTAATGGGTTTGTGTAGTTGTATTGTAGCTGTTCCGTTTAGGGTCTGGTTGTATGAAACGGATAATTGAAGAAGTCCTTCAGGCTGAGGAAAAAGTCGGCACGATTCTCAAGCAAGCCCGCGAAAAGGCTTCTGAGATAACACGGTCCGCGGAAAGAGAGATTTCCGAAAAAATGGACAACGCCAGAGGCCAGGCCCTCGAGATAATGAGGAATGCTGTTGAAGATGCGAAAAAAGAGGGCGAGCGCATTAGCGAAGAGATACTCAAGCAGGCGGGCCGCGAGAAGGATACCCTCCTCAAGAGCAAAAAAGATGCAATAGCCGGCCTGGTTGACAATATCTGCGGAATCATACTGCCAACGGAGTGCGAAAAGGAAGGCGAATAATGGCGGGCCCATTATCAAAATACGCTTTTATCAACGCCAAGCTTCGCGCCCGAATCAGCAAGATTGTCCCCGATGAGAGATTTACCCAGTTGGAAAAGGCACCATCCATTGATGAAGCCCTTGCTTTTCTGCGCGACACGGCTTTTGCCGGGCTTGAAGAGGTTTACTCCGCCACCGGCGATCTCAGGCAGGCCGAGCTCGGACTCCTTAAGAATGAAATTGAACTCTATAGAGACATTCGACGGCATCTTCATCACAACTCCCTGGAGCTTGTCGATGCCCTGCTGACGGAGTTTGAGATCGAGAATCTGAAAAACGCCATTAGAGTCTATTTCGACAGGAAGATAAGGAATCGCTCCGTCGAGACCGGCGTACATTACATCCTGTACGACCGCATCATTCACCAGATACCGATTGACATTATTCTCAATGCCGACAGTTTTGATGAAATCGCGGGCGTATGCGAAGGGACTCCATACAGCCAAATCGTCA
>JAFGTU010000091.1 GCA_016933985.1 Sedimentisphaerales bacterium
AGATGGAGATTCAACCGCCTGGACCGCGAGCCTCCAGCCCGGCGATGCGGCCACATTGCATATCTGCGTACCCTCCGTTACGTTGACCGATGATAAGGAGATGGAGGCTCTGCGGAAACGCGATTTCGATTCCGACGCAAAGCGCATCTGCGATTTCTGGCGGGAATTGACCGCCAAGGCCGCGCAGATCGAAACGCCCGAACCCTGGGTCAACGATTTCTACAAGGCCAATTTGAGGCATCTCTTGGTCAATTGCTTCAAGGAGCTTGATTCGGACCTCCTTCACGCCCACGTCGGCACGTTTCACTACGGGGTCTATCCGAATGAGTCGGCAATGATGATAAGTGATTTGGACCGCCGCGGCCTGCACGACCAGGCCCAGCACAACCTCGATTCATTCCTGCACTACCAGGGCACGGTTTCGATGCCCGGCAACTTCCGCAGCAGCGAAGGCCAGTTCTACGGCGCCGGCGGCCACGAAACCGGCGGATATAACAAGAGCCACGGGTATGTGATGTGGAACATGGCGCAGCACTGGCGGCTGACGCGAGACCGAGCCTGGATGGAGCAGGCCGCGCCAAAACTCGTCAAGGCCTGCGACTGGGTGACTAACGAGCGCAAGGTCTCCATGAAGCTCCTGGAGGGTGGCAGGAAGCCCCTTGAATATGGCTGGCTGCCGACGGGCTCGTTGGAGGATGTCACCGATTACTGGCACTGGCTGGCTACGAATAGCGCAACAGTCTGGGGTTTTCAGGCCATGGCAGGGGCACTCGCCGACTATGGACATCCGGAAGGCCCCCGCCTTCAGAAGGAGGCGCAGGCATATTACGACGATTTCATGCGGGCGATTACTGAATCGCGCATAATCTGCCCGGTAGTGCGGCTGCGGGATGCAACTTATGTGCCGAAGATTCCTTCCCGGCTCTATGAGCGCGGCCGCGCACACGGCTGGTTGCGAGAGACGCTTGAAGGGTCAATGTTCCTGCCTGCATACGGCCTGCTTGCCCCGGATGCCCCGGAGACAGAGTGGATACTGAAGGATTATGAGGATAATCTTTACATATCCGAGCGGTATGGCTACGCGATACCGGCGTTTGAAGAATTCTGGTTCTCTCGCGGCGGCTTCTCCATGCAGGCCAATCTGCTCGACGGCCCTCTGCCGTATCTCTGGCGCGACGACGTCAAGCATTTTATCCGCGCGTACTTCAACGGCTTCGCCTCGGCCTTCTATCCCGAAATCCGGATGTGTAACGAACACTCGCTTCCGGAGCTTGGATACCCCAGAGGCGATCACTTCAAGTCTTCGGATGAGGCCCAGTCGACGTACTGGCTCCGCCTCATGTTTGTCAACGAAATGGGGCCAAAGCTCTATTTGGGCCAGGCCATACCCAGGTACTGGCTGGCGCACGGAAACAAGGTCGGCATTACCAATGCGCCGTCCAATTTCGGTGACCTGTCTTTCACAATGGAGTCGAAGTCAGCCGAAGGTATGATCAAAGTTCTGCTTGACCCTCCTCGTCGCAATCCTCCGGAGAGCATTTTCCTGCGTCTGAGGTATCCGGATAGCGGCAGGATTAAGAGCGTTACCGTCAACGGCAGGCCTTACGAAAATCTTGACGCCGACAAGGAGTGGATTATTCTGCCGGGCAACCTCAACGAACGGCAGGAAATCATCGCAAGATACTGAGAAGCTGATTGCAGAGCAAATAGATTTTTGGAGAAACGCCCATGTCTCAAAAAAAGCTACTGGTGATTCTTTCGGCATTGCTTATCTGTGTGGCTCTTTTCGCCGAACTCGCAGCCGGTCAACCACGCTTGAGGAAAAAGGTGATTGAATATGGATGGGATGTTCCCTACCCGGATTTCGTCGAGCAGAACATTCAGGAGATGGAGAAGCGGCCCTTCGAAGGCATTATCTTCCGCACGAAGGGATTCGACCACGTCTTCGACACCAGCGTCTGGAAGAAGGAGGAATTGCAGCCGCAGTTGGATACTCTCGCCAGGATTAAGTGGCAGAAATTCACCGATAACTTCCTCACGCTTTACTCTGCCAATAAGTCCAAGATAGACTGGTTCAACGACGACCACTGGGACACCATCGTCGAGAATATGAAACTTTTCTCACTCGCTGTGCGGACGGGGCATTGTGTAGGAGTATGCTTCGACCCCGAACCTTACGGAACCGATCCTTGGGTCTATCCCGGCTCTTACAAAGACAAGTCCTTTGATGAAGTCGCCGAGCAGGTTCGCAAACGCGGGCGGCAGTTCATCCACGCACTGGAGACAAATACGCCGAACCTGAGAATCTTGAGCTTCTTCCAGTTCGGTCTGTATGACGGTATCCTCGATGAGCCGGACCCGAAAGTGCGCCGGGAGAAGCTCCTCAAAACATGGATGGTCCTGCTGCCGTCGTTTTATATCGGCATCCTTGAAGGCGCTTCGCCGGGCACTATCCTCATAGACGGCAATGAGTCGGCGTACTATTATGAAAGCCCCGACAGTTTCTATCGGGCCTATCACCTCATCAGGCAGCGGGCACAGGCCCTCGTCCCGGAGAACCTGCGTGGCAAATATAACGCGCAGGTGCAGGTCGGCATGGCGCTGTATATTGATCAGACCCTCGCCAAACGCACTGAGGAGACAACGAGCCATTTCCTTTCGCCCCAGGAGCAGTTACGGTTCTTCGAGCACAATGCCTACTATGCGCTTACCACTACCGACGAGTATGTCTGGTGTTACAGCGAGAGGATGAATTGGTGGCTGCCTTCTGAGAAGGTTCAGCCGGATCGTGTGCTCCCGGCCGGTGTCGAGGAAGCCCTTGTCGCCGCCAGGCAAAAATACGAGCAAGGCAAACCGCTGGGCTTCGACATCAAGGAAATGATCCAAAAAGCCCACGACAAGAGACGCGAGGCCAAGGAGAAGAAATGACAATACGGGCGCAGGATGCGAAAATGACGCCCATTGCTCAGAAAAGGCACAATAGAGATGGTTCCAGGGAGCAGAATACATATTAACCGCCTATTCATGAACGCTGCTTCGGTCGTGTTGCTGTCAATACTCTCCTTCTGCTTGCCCGCGACCGCGGCGAATGGCAACGGGATTACCAGGATGCACGTTGTCAAAGAAGGTGAAGAATGGACAATTCGCGGCTCGAAAAGCCGCCTTCAGTTCAATCCTTCCGATTTTCAAATGACGGTGCACACGAATGAGCGGACCTGGTCGATGGCTCCCTCTTTCAGCGGGGACCTTGTCGTCGAGAGCGCCGGGCAGAGGCTATCGTTGCGGCTGGCCGAGGCCGGCAAGAAGAATGTCACGCCTTACAGCACCGGCTTCAAGGGCGGAGTGAAGGTCGAGCTGTCGGAATTCAGTCATGGAGAGAATAAAATAGACCTGGGAATAACTCTGTTCATCTGCCTGGAAGGGCCGGAGGAGGAGTTGGTCTGTGAGCTGGTCCCGTCGGAAAAAGACACGAACATAATCGAGTGCTGCTGGCCGGCCGCCATGAGCGAGGCATCGTTCGACGCTACTGTCGTGCCGTACATGCAAGGTATGTTGTTGCCCAAGGGCTGGCCAAAAGAAGTCCGGCTTTACGACACAGTCTGTTACGGGCGGGGCCTGTATATGCCCTGGTGGGGACACCGGAAAGGAGGCTCAGCCGTCCTTGTCCTGATAGAGACGCCGGAGGATGCCGGCTGCCATTTCGAGCACCCTGCAGGCGGGCCGACAAAGATCCAATTGAGATGGATTCACTCCCTGGGCAAAATTCAATACCCGCGACGGGTCCGGCTATGCTTCTTCGACGAAGGCGACTATGTCACCATGGCCAAACGGTACCGACAATACGTCAAAGAGACCGGCCATTTTGTCTCACTCAAGGAGAAAATCGCCCGGACACCTCTGCTGGAGAGGCTGATCGGCTCTCCGGTTGTCCACACCGGCATCCTCTCTCACATACAGCCGGAATCGAATTATTACCACAAGGACGACCCGGCAAAGAACCATCAGTTTACGAGCTTCGACGAGCGGGCCGGCCAGCTTCGCAAGCTTGCCGAGAACGGCATAGACCGCGCTTACGTGCACCTCGACGGCTGGGGCTTCCGCGGATACGATAATCTGCACCCCGACATATTGCCTCCATGTCCGGAAGCCGGCGGATGGGAGGGAATGAAACGGTTCGCCGAGACCTGTGAGCAGCTTGGCTACGTCTTTGCAATCCACGACCAGTACCGCGATTACTACCTCGACGCCAACTCCTATGATCCGCGCCACACAATCTTGGATCGAAGCGGAAATCGGCCTATGCACAGTATATGGTTCGGCGGCAGGCAATCGGTGCTCTGCTCCAGGCTGGCTCTGGGCCATGTCAAAAAGAACTACCGGGCCTTGCTCAATCACGGCATCAAGGTGCGCGGAGCCTACCTGGATGTTTTTGCAGTTGTCCCTCCCGACGAGTGTTACAATCCGGAACACCCCGCCACCCGTGCCGATTGCCTCAAATTCCGCGGCTTATGCCTGGATTTCATCCGCTCGCAGGGCGGCATAGTCAGCTCCGAAGAGCCGGCCGATTGGGCCGTTCCCCATATCGATTTGGTGCATCACGGCCCCTTTGCTCTGGATCCGGATCCGGGTCACGGAGCGGCGACGGGGATTCCCATCCCTCTATTCAATCTTGTTTACCACGATGCGCTGCTGATGCCCTGGTCTTTGGGCAAAGGCGGCTGGGGCATCCCGGAAACAGACCTCGGCTATCTGCACGCCCTGGCAAATGCGGGCATCCCTTATCTGTCACTGCAGCCGGATGAAAAGCATATCGAGCAAGTCCACACCGTCTGTGCGTTGAACAGACGCGTCGCGCTTCTGGAAATGACAAACCACGAGCTCCTCGACAAGGCGTCTCGCAAACAGCGCACCACCTTCGCCGACGGCACAACCGTCACAATCGACCTGGGCAAGGAGACGTATGAGATTTCGCCCGCGCTGCCTGCCCTTGTCGAGGACTAACCGAAGAATTCCGGGGGATGTTATGGATACGTATAGGAAAATCCGAGTTGTGGGTGTGATTTTGTTTGCGGCTGGTATGACCGGGGCGGTCTGTTGTGCGCAAAGCGACGGTCACTTGCCGGGCGGCGTGAAAGCGGTGTGGGACCTGGACAAAGCCCATCACGAAACAACGCTC
>JAFGTU010000003.1 GCA_016933985.1 Sedimentisphaerales bacterium
CATCGCGTCGCTCATCCAGCCGATGCTCTTGGGCAGCCCCGCCCGAGGATGAATCACAAAGCCATAAACGCCGTGGTCGCAGAAATCATCCAACTGCCGAGCGATCTCCTCCTCGGAAAGCTGGTCGTTCCAGAACCAAAACGGCGCAAGCGAAAACTCCCGCCCCGGCTCAATCCATCCCGCCGGCAGTGCAAATCCGCCCTGTTTAACCTGTCCGAAACCGCTTCCGGGCCACCGCCCCACAAAAATGCCGGCCCCGATAAATCCAAAAAACTCGCGTCTATCAATCATACTTCCCACTTCTAATCTCCTTCATTGCACGGCATAGCCTGAATCGTCGTGCGGCATTCCCGATTATAGAGAATTCCGCGAAGGCACGTTCATTTTTTCTGACTGCTGTAATGATTTTGCAGATAGATACGGTACAACTCGAAGAAGGTCGGCCCGTCGAGAAGCTCGACCTTCGGATTCGCCTTGCTTATATCTTCGTAGGTCCGCACATACCAGGTCGGAGTCTTGAGGATATTGCGGAACCAGTGAAAAGGCGGATACCCCTCTTTGCGGCGTTCGGCAATCCGCCTGACAACGTGCGCCGCGGCATCACGAGGATTGCCTTCGTTGACATCGTGGTCGAATCTCAGGATGGGCATATTCTTATGCAGCGCATTTGCGGGCCCGGCTGTGGGAACGATTCCATCGGGGCTGAATGAAGCGTAACAATCCAGCCCCGCTTCGTTGAGCTGGGGGCCGTTGCCGTAGATAATGAATCCGGTGATGCTCAGGCCCCAGCGGTCGTAGAATTTCCCGCAGTGCCGGGCCCAGGCGTCCAGACCGCTGGGCAGGCCGGATATTCCTCGCGGCTCCTGGAGCATTCCCGGCTCGCAGTAGCCTGCGCCGTTGTCGGCGGCGGCGAAATAGTCGTTTGCCGTCGCCGTGCGACGCATATAATCCAGCGCCATCGGTGCCCTTCTATCCAGCACCGGGCTGATGCACCACATCAAAGGAATCCTGCCTCGGGCCGGGTCGTCCCAGATATCCATCGTCCGCTGATATACCCACGCGGCGCAATCATAATCGCCCACGTAGAAAATCAGGAATTCCCGTCCGTCAACGTTGACTCGCCCGTCACTGGTTAGATACCCGCGTCCGCGAAGCTCTTCCCGCGTTACCCATCGCTGAGGATATTTCTCCTTCAACGGAAAATGCGCAAAGAAGGAGGCGTTGGCCATCGCCCCGTAGCCGACGGCATCGGCATCCATAAAGCCGTTGTACGCGCTGATGACCTTGCCGTACTCCCACTCAGTCGGCACCGGGTCGTGCTTCCCGCCCGCGCTGCCGTGGCTCGTATATTTGTGTGCCCACGGGACGAAGCCGCCTATATGAATCATATTCTCCTTGCCGCCGTGGTTGTAAGCGCTCAGAAGAAGTGCCTTCAGCGTCTCCAGGTCTGTGCCCACTTTTTGACCCGGATCATCGACGGGTGTCTCGTCGCCCCAGGGATAAAGGTCGAAGAAAAAAGCCTTCTTGCTTATGAAAAAGTCGTGATTTGTCAGGCAGTGGTGATTCAGCGCCGTATTTCGCGGCTTGTCGATCCAGTACTGGTCGAGATAATACGCCCCATACGACCCGTCGCACTTGCCCGTATCCATATAGAGCTTTTTCGCCCACAGATAGGCGTCGCACTTGGCCGAGCCGGTTGAGGCGATGTCCGTGCCGGGAATTTGGCCCTCACCCGTGAACAGCGACGTGCCGTCCGGCTTGACCAGCCAACACTTAACCGGCAGGCCGCCAAGAGTGACAAATTGCGTGTACAGACTATCGGGCGACGAATCATAGCGAACAGGCAGCAAGTCGTCGGCCCCCGCAACCGTAGAGGCCACGTTGCTCGTCGCAGCAACAGCCTGGTCATAGACAACCGCCCCGCTAATGTGCGACCGAAATATCCGCACAAGCTCAACGATATTCCCGACCGGCTGGGTCTTTCGTCCGTCCAGCCATTGCCCCGGCCCAGAGAGCCTCTCCAGCCAGTAATCATCGACGTTTGCCTTGCGATGCTGGGAATCCACGAACCTGACGTAGAGCAGCGGCTCGCGCCGATTAACCAGGCCCTGCAAAACGCTGACGGCGTGACAATGGTCCCACGCCATCCGAACCTGCTCGGGCTTGGAGGCATCGATGTTTAAGGTGTAGCGAAGATCATAAATCCTTATCGGCGAAGCCGGAACACTCGACTCCGATTCTGCGGCAGCGGGAAAGGCGACCGCACATGCAATTAAAGTCAGGACGACTAATGTCTTTGCCGGCTTCATTTCCTGTCTTTCAGAGCGAGGAACAATCGCTCATCATCCGTTTCCAAAAAAGAAAGTGTAACAAAACCGGCGACGGAATTCACGAACTATGATAAAATACCCTCTGGGCTCGCACCTTGGCTATGAAGGCTGCTGATATGAAATTAAAACAGGTCGCCACAATAATTCTTATCCTGTCACTGTACACGCTTACAGGTTGCCAACCCTCCGCGACAAAGGTCGCCAGGAAGAAACTGAAGGCCCTCGACGGGATCATTGATGGAGAAATCGAGAAAGGTAACTTCCCCGGCGCGGTCGTCCTGGTTGGACGGGGGCAAAAGACACTCTACCGCAGGGCCTTCGGAAACCAGATGATAACGCCTCGTGTGGAGCCGATGAACGAGGATACCGTCTTCGATATAGCATCGCTGACCAAGCCGGTTGCCACCGCTGCCTCGATAATGATCCTGCGGGACCGCGGCAAGATAAGGCTCGCCGACAAGGTCGGCCAGTACCTGCCCGCCTTTGCCTGCGAAGGCAAGGAAGAGACGCAAATCGAGCACATCCTGACGCACACATCCGGCCTGCCCGCATATACCACTGCGAGCGAATTGAAAGGACAATTCGGCAGTCCATGTCCGGACAAGGTCATCGAGAAGATATGCAGCCTCAAAGCGATGAGCGAGCCGGGGCAGGAAATGCGATATAGTTGCCTGGGCTATATTACTTTGGCAAAGATTGTCCAAATCGTCAGCGGCAAGCCAATCAACCAATTCGCAGCCGAAAATATCTTCGGCCCCCTGAACATGAATCGCACCAGTTACAATCCGCCTGAATCATGGAAAGACAACATCGCGGCAACGGAGGTTGTCAACGGGACGCCCCTCAGGGGCACGGTCCACGACCCCCTCGCTCAACTGATGGACGGCATATCGGGCAATGCCGGCGTATTCTCCACCGCCGACGACCTTGAAACGTTCTGCCGAATGCTGCTCAATGGCGGCACATACAACGGCAAACAAATTCTCAGCCCCGAATCCGTTTGCCTGCTCACCACCATCGCCTCGCACGGCCGGGCCTGCGGATTCGATGTGCAGTCAAGCTACGCATGGATAAAAGGCAATAACGCCCCCGAAGGGACTTTCTGCCACAGCGGCTACACCGGAACTTCCATCGTCTGCGACCCAAGCGGCAGGATATTCGTCATAATTCTAACCAACAGGGCCCACCCCGACGACAAAGGAACCGTAAAGCCAGTCCGAACCAAAGTCGCAGACATCGCCTTTGAGATTCCCAAAGACAGGGGATAGAAACGCGGTAACTCGCCGGACTCTTACCGCGTTGGCACGGACAGATCAATATGCCTTGATGCTCTTGATGGCCTTATCGGCCTGTTCGCGCACCTGGACATCCGTATCCTGCACCCTCACCTTTTCAAGAATGGGAATAAGATTAACGTTCTTCACCTTGGCGAGCGATTCGGCCACCTGCCTGCGCAATTCCGCGTCGGGGTCGGTCAGGATGACCTCTTCGAGGGCCTTTCTCACGTTATCATCGAATGAATAACCGGCCAGCTCCGAGATCGCTTTAATCTTGGCGGCTTTGTCGCCGATCTTGAGGACCTTCAGCAGTTCGCTCTTCTTATTGCGCACCTCCGCAAACCGCTTTGCATTAGCCGGGTCGTAGGCCGGCTTGTATTCGGGGGGCTCAGGCTCTGCGACTGCGCAGCTCACGGTAACAACACGCCGAGTTCTGACCACCTGTGGAGCCGCGTACAACGGCCAATAGCCGCCGATGTAAATGCTCGTCCCGGACGAACACGAATGCCATCGGCCAAGAGAGCCGTAGTAGCGCACCCTGTCCATCCAGATATATCGGTCACGGTCCAGCCAGTCGTAGTACCCGCCGTGCCATCCGTAATGCGGGAAAAGGCTATGGCCGAAACTTGAATGACAGTGGCCCGCGGACGTGCCAAAGCCAATGTAAAAACTGCTCCGCGCCGAGGCCGTCCCGGAAAAGATGAACGAAACTAATATGAAACCTGCCGTAATCAAGATGATTCGCGTTCTCATGTTTTTGCCTCATCTACAGCCGGACAAAACTCGTATCGTTCTGCCAGTATTATAACCTATTTGCGTTCTTTTGTCAATAGCTGCGCCCATGCCAACTGCCTTTAGCTGCCCGCGAACCGTGCCCGTCATTCTCCTTATCCGCCGGCATCGGCTACCTGTCTTTCCCTGAGAATCTCCACACCGCACAGTAGCGGCATACTGCTGACGGAGGAGCTCTTCTCGTCTCTGGGAACAAGCTCTATATCAAGGTCGCGATCCACTGCGACGCCAGCTACTTCTTGAACAACGGCCTTGCCGGTCGCCCCGGCTTGTGCTGCAATATCCATATTCTCCAGAACAATGGTGCCCTGCAGCTTAACGCCGAAGGTGCGTTTGCCCGCCTCGGAGTTGTCAAAATCGGTGAAATACAATCTCACCGTATATTGAGCCGGCTTATCGCCCTCGGAAAGAAGCGGCACAACGCAGCGTTTCAGCCCACGCGCGCAGGATGAATATATCCACGGCGTATCGGTCCCCGCAACCGGCGCAGCCTCAGTATTACGGCGGTCGTATCCGCCCCCCTCAAAGAACTCGGCCTTGAGCGGGAACGAAATGCCCATCGCCGCCCTGTCGCCGGGCAACGACGGTCGTGGGTACCCAAACCACAGCGTGCCCCCCCCATCGCGCCTGTCGCCCGATGCCCCAAGGTTCAAGGCCAGATGTAGAACCGGCGTATTGGACCCGCCCGTCCCGTATATCCCCCATCGCTCATAGTCCGCACGCGGCTCCAGAGCGACTGAACAAATTATTGGGAACAGGCAAACGCACCCGGCACTGGCTTCCGGCATAAGCGCCAGACCATCCGCCGGGATCGCATTGATCCAGCATCCAAGTCGATGCCCGGCGAAATGCCGTATCCCGCTGTCGTCCAGAAGGTCGTAGTAGCTCGTAAAGCCCGAACGCATAAAGAGCATCTGTGCGCACGCCGAAACCGCCCCGCAATGATGACCCGGACGGAACACTTCCCACACCTCATCCTTGCCTGTAACCGGATGGCTGCGAGTCTTCGTTTGGCCCGTCTTGAGATCGAAAGCCCACGGCTCGGCGATTACAGAATCGCCCACTATCACCGGACGATGCCGGTAGTTGGCGTCTTTAGCCCACAGCACGCCGCCCGTCTTGGCCGAGAGCGCAACCAGCCTGCGCTCCGCGAATTCGCCCGAAAGGAACTGCCGCCAGTAGTGCCCGTTCGCGTTGGCCCCGCACAGGACCACAACTCCGTCACGATACATCGCAGTCAACTCCCCACCGCCTATGCCTATCCGGCTGCAATCCGTCACATCGACGGCCTTTTCCCAAATCTTGCCTCCTGTCCGGGCGTCGAGGGCGACTGCAAGACGGGCATCGATCTTCTTCTGCGCCGCCTCGGCCTTCTTCGCTGCTTCGCCGCTGAGGCCCTTGAGATGAGACTTATCCTGCTGCAGCAATTCCTCCCGCTGCTTGGGCGTTATCGAACTGTCGATAAAGAAGACCCATCCGTCGCCGATGGCAATAGTCAAATTGACAATGTTCTTGCCCGAATGATGCCACAGCGTGCTGTTCCCACCGGCATCAATGGCGAAAATCGAATTCGATACCCCCCTGTTCGTCATCGAAGTGCCGTAGAGAACGCCGTCAACATAAGCGATGTATCCCCACTTCGGGTATTCGCCTTCGGCCCCGGGCGGCAGACTGTAGGTCGCCCTCGTTTCGCCCGTCGCCGCGTCCAGCCGAAGACACTTGTCCTCGACACCTACGAAGATACTGTCATCTGACGCCGCAAAATTGCTGCACTCCGTGCCCTTCAACCGCGTCCGCATTGCCCCTGGAATCTGCCGCTCCCACAGCTTAACGGCGTTGTACGAATCATAAGCCATTACAACGTTCTCGCCCTGTATAAACATGC
>JAFGTU010000092.1 GCA_016933985.1 Sedimentisphaerales bacterium
CAACCAGCCATGAATCCGGCTGCCGTATTCCTCCCCCCAGTTTGTCGGGCCCTCGAAGCTGTTTATCAACTCGCTGCCGTCCGGGTTGTCCGGGAAGTCAGGATAGGTCTTCAGGCTGTCCAGACTACCATCACCATCGTCGTTGACGAACCACCACTCGCGCAGGATCCTGCCCTGAAAGGCGGAAGGGTCAGCCTCGGTCTCGAAGGTCCAAGTCTCCCCGCCCCAGGTGTCGGGGTCGTTAACCTCGACGATTCGCCAATAGTACTTGGTGCAGTAATCAAGGGCTGGAACATCATAACTCACTTCCCCTGCCGGATTTGTGGCAATGTGTTCTAAAGCGTTCGGATCCGTACCGAACCAAACCTCATGCCAGGCAGCGCCTAACCCGGCCTCCCAACCAAGAGTAAGTACAGTCGGTACGCCCAGCGAATTATTTTCCGGGCTTGGGTTGCCGGCGGCCTCCATGATTCTCACGTTGTCGAAGGTGGCGGTGCAGAGGATGCCGCTTTCGTGTGAAGTCACTGCCATGCCGACATAAATTTCCGATGCCATATCGAAGGTCTGGCTCTCGCCCTGTTGGGTCCAGGCGATGCCGTCGGGCGAATGGTAGGCGCTGTAAGTATTTCCTTCGCGGACAATCTTTACCCAATACGGAAGGTCCGTATAGTCGGCGGGTGTGCCGTTCACGCCGTGGTTATCTGTAGTTGATCGCCACATAAAGGATGCTTCGTGCCCACTACCCGGGGTCATCGCTATATAGGCATGCTTTGAATCGCCGGCAAGCGACTCGCGAATCATCACACCGGCCTTTCTCCATTCATGCGTGCCGGGCCCGTTTATGTCAACGACACGAGCGACCATCTGACCGTCACCTCTTAGGATCTGATAAACATAGTGAAACTCGTCGGATTCACCCCAAATGTCTTCGCCGTCGGCTGTGACGGTCCATGTACCAGCGTTGTACAAAGCGTAGCCTCCTGTGGTGCCGATATCCTGGCTCGACCATCCCGCCGGGAGTGGACATTGCACTGTAAACTGCCAAACCGGGCCTTCATACTCGACGCCATTGTCATTGACCTCGGTAATCTTCCAATAGTAGGTTTGGCAGTAGTCAAGCTCGCCGGGAGGATCGTAGCTCTCATCGCCTACATCCTTTGTGGCAACCTTGGGCAGTGCATCTCTGTCCGTGCCGAAGTACACATCATGTGAGTTAACATCACCTCCCGCGTTCCAGGTAAGCACAGTTGTTGGGTCCGCATTGCCCTGGCCATCACTTGGGTCTGGATCATGAGCCTTGAAGCGCATAGCAAGGGCGGCAATCTCTGCACCATCCAACGCCTCAGCGTAGATACGAACATCATCGACTCGGCCGGAGAACATAGCGTCAGAATCAGACCGCTTGCCTAAATGAACATTGTCCGTGGTGTTAAGAGTCCGGCCGCCGTCATTGCCTATCTCAACGCCATCCCCATACCATCGTAAAACTTGGCCGTCATCATACGAGGCGGCCAAATGATGCCACTCCGAGTCCACCGGTAATATGATACGCTCCCAACCGTTAATATGAATCCCATAGCCTGGGTATCCGAGATCCATGTACTCGATATCGAAATGACGGTAGGTTGCAGATGGACCTGTGAAGCCAAAGATATTGGCCCAGCTCGGCATGCTCGTGGTATCGGCTTTCGCCCAACCCGCAATTGTCCTCGGCTGGGCGCCGCTTATTCCCACCACGCCGACTTCTACATAGCCATCGCCAAGCTGCGCCACTTGTCCTCGTTCTGGATCGGACGTAAATGTGACAGTCGCCACGGCCGTGCCGTGATTGCCGTAGTCCGAAGAATCGCTTAGATCGCCTTCAAACTCGTACCAGGCTATAAGATTGGGATCGTCGGCATGGGCTAAACTTGTGGCCAGAGCCGGCAGCAGAGCGAAAGCTGCCAGCCAAATCACTCTTCCAGACATGCTATCCTCCTTCAAGAATCAGTGTATAACCGAATCTTAGTTCGGACAATTCATGGCAAAACTGTAGAAATCCCGCTCCCTGGCGGGCCTCAAATCTACAGGAACCACCAAATATATTTTATACCAAATTACCCACAGTCACGTCAAGAGATTTTCTCAGAATCTCGAACTTCTTCGGCCGGCCTTAATGTTGTGGATGCGGAAACGGACGGATATGTCCGTTCGAAGGCGCCGCGCTACTGTCATCTTGATTAGTTGGGCGGTTCGTTGGGGTCTGGTTGTTTGGGTGTTTTGTCTTTGGCCTGATCCAGGAGCCAGGTCACGACGTCCTGAGCGGGGCGGCGGGTGTCTGCGGAGGCTGCTACGGTATTCACAAGGTTGCACCACGAACACAGGTAAGGACTATTCGTCTGCTTGATTTTGTCACCAAGACCGATACTGCCGGCGAAAGCGGTTTGGCCGACGGGCGTCGCCGAGATTAGCAGCACTGCGAAGCTCCAGACAAGGAGCCCGGCCAGAAAGCCCAGGACGCCGGCGCCGAGATTATCGAGCAACTTCGGAAATGAGACCTTGAAGCGGCCGGTGAAAAGTGTCAGGGATGTTATGCACAGGATGAAGAAGACCGCCACCGCCACCGCCACGAGGGTCAGTGCGTTTCCATAGGCGGTCTCGCCGGCTCCGGGCAGAACTTCCACCAGCAAGGGCGTTAGATAAAGGGCGGTGTAAACCGATATGACGATATTGAAGAGCATCGTCCAGGTATCGTAGAAGCCTCTTTTGACGGCCATCCAGACGAATAATCCGCCGACCAATATGCCTATCCAAAATACCATAAGATTTATCCAATCACTCTCTTTAGCTCGTCGAGACTCGTCAAGCCGAGAGTCACTTTCCTAAGGCCCTGCTGTCTCAGTTTCGCTCTGTCTCTTCTTTTTCCCTCGGTCCTCAGCTCGGAGATCAATGCTGAATTCTCGGCGATGTCGGCCCTGAGCTTGTCGTCCACGACAAGGGGGTCGCAGATGGCCATTCTGCCGTAGTAGCCGGTCTCGTGGCAGTGCTTGCAGCCTTTTGCCTGGAGTATCCCTCTGTAGTCGATTCTTTTCTCCGTGAATTCGGCGACCAGGCCCGGGCTGAGCGTGGCCGGCCTTTTGCAGCGATCGCAAAGCCTTCGCATGAGCCTCTGCGAAACCAGCAAGCTTATGCCGGACGACATCAGCAGAGGCGAGACGCCCAAATCCAGCAATCTGATCAGTGCGGTGGCGTTGCTGTCGCAATGCAGTGTGGCGAGGACGAGATGCCCTGTTTGGGCGGCTCGAAGGGCAATCTCCGCGGTCTCCTCGTCTCGTATCTCGCCGACGCAAATGACATCCGGGTCCTGCCTGAGGATATTGCGCAAGGCCCCGGCAAAAGTAATGTCGGCTTTCGGGTTGATCTCAATCTGGCTTGCCGTCGGCAGGACCGCCTCAATGGGGTCTTCCACGGTGATGACATTTCGGGTCAGGCGGTCTATCTCATTGAGCATCGCGTACATGGTGGTCGTCTTGCCGCTGCCGGTCGGTCCGCACATCAGCACCATGCCCGATGGCTTGCCGATGGCGTTGCGGATTACCGAGAGATGTTTCTTCGGCAGGTCCATATCGGCGAGGGTGAACACCCCGG
>JAFGTU010000093.1 GCA_016933985.1 Sedimentisphaerales bacterium
GATACTTCGAGAGGATTCCATCGGGGCCGATCAGAACCGTCGTATTGAATACGTGTCCGGGGAAGCGGGGATCGGATTCGAGGAACGTGCCGGTCTGGATATAGACGCCCAATTCCTTCGCTTTCTTTTTATAGAGGCTCGTATATTCGTTGGGAATCGGCACAGCCAAGCGGTCCGTAAGCTCCTCGACCGTGGGGTATATGGGCGCAGCGTGTGCGAACTCCGGAAATACGACCAGCTTGACATCAAAGAACGGCTCATATCCGATTACCGCATCGTCGATCATCTCGAGCATCCGCTCGACGCGCTGCCCGATCTGCCCACGCTCGGAAGGATTAGCCATATTGGTCTGACAGGCCGCCGCGTAATACCGATCTATGGAGTCTGCCATGCTGTTCCTCTTGTGTTAGCAATGCCGCACCGACCTTATTCTGTCATTGACGGCGGGGCAGCTTGGGTGGAAGATCCCCACTCCTTGTTCGGTTCTGGGCCCATTTGGAGAATCAGTGTGCCGCCGTCGGCGAGCTGATGATGGTAGAACCAGGGCTTGTTGAGAGGGTGGTCGTCGAGGATTGCGGATTGGACGTAGATATTCTGCCCGGAGTTGTCCCTTGCCTCTATTACGAATGTTTTGCCTTTGTAATATTTGTCGTCAAGGTGGATAGTGACCTTGTCGAAGATTGGTGAGCCGATTTCGTACGTCGGCTGAACCGCGCAGCCGCCGTCCATCTCGAACAGGCCCATAGCACTCATAACATACCAAGCGCCCATCTGGCCCTGGTCCTCGTCGCCGGGGTATCCGTCGATGGGCCCCAGGCCGTAGTAGTGCTCCATAATTTCCCTGGCCCATTTCTGAGTCAGCCAAGGCGCGCCAGAGAAGTTGAAGAGGTACGCGGCCTGCATGTTGGGCTGGTTGCCGTGATTGATGGGATATTCGGCGAAGCGGTCGCCGACGGCGTTGAATTTGCTCTTGGCGGATTTTATGAAGCCTTCGTTCAATCTCCTGTTGAACTCTTCCCTTCCGATGAGCCTGATGAGGCCTTCGACGTCGTGCGGCGCGAACCAGGTATATTGCCAGGAGTTTCCTTCGACGAATCCCTGGCCTGTATACGGCGAGAATTCCTTTACCCATTGGCCGTTGGCGTGCTTTTGGCGCATGTATCCGAAGGAAGGGTCGAATACGTTTTTGTAGTTTGCAGCGCGTTTTATGAATTGGTCGTAATCGTCTTTTTTGTCGAGTGCCTTTGCCATTTGTGCGACGCACCAGTCGTCGTAGGCGTATTCGAGGGTGTTTGAGACGGGGCCTTCTTCGACGGGAACGTATCCGAGCTCTTTGTAGGGTTTTAGCTGCCTGTTTCCGACGTATCCTCCGCCTTCGTGAGGTCGGCCCGGCTCGGTCTGGACGTGGCGGATTGCCTCATAGGCCTTGTCGATATCGTAGTTGCGGATGCCTTTTTGATAGGCGCTGACGATCAGCGCGATCTCGTGGGAGGCGACCATAATGCTTGAGTATTCGATTCCTGCGGGTCCTTTCGGCAGCCAGCCGCCCTTGTCGTTGATCTGAAGAAGCGAGCAGACCCATTTATTGGCGATGTCGGGGGTAACGAGCGTCCAGAGCTGGTTTAGATTCCAGAATGTGTTCCAGAAAGCGTCGCATCCATAGACCGGCGATTCGGGGTCTTTTAGCAGCTGGACCTTTTCGTACATATCAATGTACTTTCCGTTGACGTCGCTGAGGATTGTGCGGGCGCAGTACGAACGGTAGAGATTCGTGTAGAATTTGATTTTCTGCGCGTGCGAGCCCCCTTCGATTTCGATTTTGCCGAGCAATTCGTTCCAGACTCTTCGGGCGTTGACTCTTGCGGCGTAGAAATCCCAACCGAATTGTGCGGTCTCGGCCTCGAGGTTCAGCCGGGCCTGTTCGATGCTTACGAGCGATATTCCGGTCTTGAGCTTAATGACCTCGCCTTGTCTTGTGGAGAATTTGAGAAAGGCGCCGACATCTCCTTTGCCGGATATGGTGGTTACGTTTTCTTCAATCCGGTCTGCGACCCATCCGCCCATGAAGTCGAACGGTTTGCTTACCCGGGCGACGAAGTGCAAGGTAAACTGCTGAAATGAAGCGTATTGCCCCGATTGCTGCTTGGAGTAGCCTTCGATTTCGGTATCGCTGACCCTGGTGATTTTTGCATCGAGGACGGAGTAGCCGTATTCGGTAGGGGTTTCGAGGTCGAAGAGGATGCGGGCGTCTTCGGCTTTTGGGAATGTGTATCGCTGGAAGCCGGCTCTTGTAGTTGTCGTCAGCTCGGCGCGGATATTGTAGTCGTCGAGGGTGACGGCGTAGTAGCCGGGAGATGCAAATTCGTTTTCGTGGCTGAATCTGGAGCGGTAGCCCTTGTCGGGGTCGTTCTCGGGGCCGGGGGTGATCTTCAACTCGCCGGCGGTCGGCATTGTGAGCAGGCCGCCCATAGTCCATGAGTGCAGATGACTGAAGCCGGCGATGTTGTTGATTAGGTATTCGTATCCAGCTTTCCATTGTTGGCGCTGGTTGTCGGGGCTGAGCTTGGCCATTCCGAACGGCATCGAGGGGCCGGGATAGAGCATCCATCTTGACTGCGATGTCCCCAGCATCGGATCGACCCAGTCGGCGGCCTCGCGAAGCTCTGCCGGGCCTTGCTCGACCTGCCGAACGGCAATGGTCCTGCCGCGATTCTTTATCTTGACGGTGACCGTCGTCCTGGTTTTGACGGGTAGCAGAGGCAACTCGATGGTCTGACTGCCCGGCGGCAGCCGGAGCTTCATCGGTTCGATCCCGGTGGCTTGGAGCGTCAGGTCGATCGGCTGGCCGATGTGCATCAGATCGACCCATAGGAGCTGACAGAGCCCGCCTTCGGTCTTTGCCAGCCATGGGTCGATTCGGCATTCGCGTATGAGCGTGCCTTGCGGGTAGCCCAGCTTCACTATGCGCGGGACCTGGAAGGCAAGCCAGTCATAGAGTATCCAGCTTCCGTCAAGAGTAGTGATAGTGATTTCGTTGATGCCGGCCCTTAGCTCTTTGGCGGGGAATTCGATTGTGAAGCGATGCTCTTTGCCTGCTTTGGTATCGCCGAGGATTGAGGCGTCCGAGGCGCCTTGTGGCGGGCGGTAGTCGGTTGAGTAATCGTTCAGCTTGATTCTGAGATTGGGCGGGTTTTTTGAATGGGTATCGACGAGGTCAAATATCAGTCGGCATTTTCCATAAAGGGTGGTTTGCTTAGTGACGAAAATGATTGTGAAGGTGTGGCCGACTCCGCCGGCCCAGGCGTCGTCCGGGGCGGGGTGGACGTAGGGCCAGTCCTCATTTGGGTCGGATTGACCGACGATAAACAATCCATCTTTGTCGTATTCTCTGTAGCCTTTTGGGCCAAGCGCAAATTCACTCGTGTCGTTGTCGGGCGTGCCGATTTGCCACAGACAGTGGGCCGGGTCGAAAGCATTAGTGGAATGCTCAGCACCTTGAACGAGGGCAAGGGCCGGAAAAAGGCTGATAAGAAACGATATGAGAATTTTCACAACTTTCATGGAGACTGCTCCTTATCGAGTTCTACATGCCCTTATTCAAACAGGTTGCGCGGCCGATGGCAACAGTTTTTGCCGGGCGTTGGTCGTTCGGCCCGCATTGCCGGGCGGAGCTAAGCGCTTGCGGCAGAAATGAGATGATGATAGTCTAAGACAGTTCTTATGCTCGGTTCTGGAACGACGTCATACAGCCGGGATACAAACTGTTTTTCAAGAATGAAAGGGGTTGTCCGGATGAAGAAGCTCAGCGTTGTGTTGTTTGCAGGTATCGTATGTTTGTTTGCATCGCCGGCTGGCTGGTGTGCGGCTGAGGCGAAGATCAACTTTCCGGATATTCTCGGCTATAAGACGCTCAAGTGCGACTTGCACATGCACACGGTCTTTTCGGATGGCGCGGTTTGGCCGACGGTTCGAGTGGATGAGGCGGCGCGCGAAGGCCTCGATGTCATCGCCATAAGCGACCACATCGAATATCAGCCTCATAAAGGGGATATTCCGACGAATCACAATCGCCCCTTTGAGATTGCCAGGGACTCGGCGGGAAAGAAGGGCATCCTGCTCATCAAGGCCGCGGAGATAACGCGCGACACGCCGCCGGGACATTTCAACGCCTTGTTTCTAAACGACATTGCCCCGCTTGATACGAAAGAATTGCTCGACTGCGTTGAGGCGGCCAATAAGCAGGATGCTTTCGTATTCTGGAATCACCCCGGCTGGAAGCCTGATAAGAAGGGCTGGTTCGAGATTCACACGAAGCTGTATGAGAACAAATGGCTGCACGGCATCGAGGTCGCCAACGGCGACGACTACTATCCTGAAGGGCACGAATGGTGCCTCGAAAAGGGCCTGACGTTGATGGGCGACTCGGACATACACGCGCCGTCGCTGATAACCAAGACCACACCGGAAAATCACCGGACGATGACGCTGGTCTTTGCGGAGGAAAAGACCGTCGAGGCCGTCAAGGATGCGCTTGTCAAGGGCAAGACCGCGGTCTGGTATAAAGACCAATTGATTGGCAAAGAGGATTTCCTCGATGCGATGTTTAAGGCGTCGGTCAAGGTCGGCGGTATCAAGCAAAGGGCATGGCGCAGGGCGGAGGTCGAACTGTGCAATAACTGCGATCTGAACATTCGGATGGCCCGGTTGGGAGACACAGGTCCCGATGAATTGCTCCTTCCGGCAACCGGCTCGGTTACGGTTAGCCTGAAATTCCCCAAGGGCGCCAAGCAGGTCGAGCTGAGCTACGCGGCCGAGAATATGCTTATCGCGCCCGGCAAGGGGCTGCCCGTTACGATAACGGCTGCTCGGGAATAGGCAGAGCCTTGGGATATGCCGTTATGAGAAGGCTCGTCATTTATTTTATCTGGTGTGTGGCAGTAGTGCTGCCGGGCGTCGAGTCTGCGTTGTGCTATCCCCGCAATCTCCTCTCCGCAGAGTTGGGGGCAAGGATAACAACGCAGGCGAAGCTGGCGGGCGCGGCGGATCCGAATGCGATTCTGAGTGACGGGCCAATCAGCCGGGGGCAAATGCGGTTTGCCGATGTCGAGCAGGAGCGGGTCCTCACGGCAGACCTGGGCGGGCAGCGCGAGTTCGACAGGGTCGAGATCGGCACGGGCGGGCAATTGGAGAGGATTAGAATCTCGGCAGCAGATGCCGGGCCGGGCGGGTCGTACGAAACGCTCTGCGAGATCGAGGAGCCGGGGTATTTTCAGACTTTTCGATTTGCGCCGGCCAAGGCACGTTACATTCGGTTCGACTTTGGAAGGGCGGACAAGGGGTGCATGGTGCAAAGCGTTCGGCTGTACAAGGGCTACGAGCATCCCCGGCTTGTGGAAGTCACCAAGCTGCTTTATACAAGGATCAAGCCAAACCTTGCGGGGCTGGAGAATTTCTACGAAGCGGCGGCGCAAGAGGATTGGCCTAAGGCCTGCCGGGAATTGCGGGCTTACTTCGCATCCGAGCAGAAGCCGCAAGGCGAACATATCAGCAACTACGACCTCAGCCGTGCGCAAGGCCTGCTCGAAGGGTCACTGGATTTCGCGGGCTTGGCGCGGACGGATACCGTACCTATCGACTGGGCATATATGAAGACTACAGACTGGTACGAGCATAAGAATTTTCTCAACAGGGGCTCGCCTCTCGGTGTTCCGGTCGATGCCTATTACCATACCGGCGATGCGAAGTGGGCGGATTTTTTTCGTGCGGTTTTTTACGACTGGTTAGAGGCCAATCCCAAGCCGGTTGTGATGAGCGGGGCCGACTATCCTACGTGGCGGACGCTCGATTCGGCTGCGAGGCTCGGCTGGATCGTTTCTCGATTTGCAAAGGTCACCACGGGCAGTGACATCGAGGACGAGCTTTGGGCAAACTATCTCTATTCTATCTGGGAGCACGCAGACTACCTGAAGAACGACGATTTTTCCGGAGGCAATTGGCTGGCTACGATTACGGCCTCGGTGATGCACGTGGCGCAGGAGTTCCCGCAATTCAGCGACAGGGGAAAATGGCTGGCCTTCGGAAAGACGGGCTTCGAGCGGAATGTTCTGCGTGACATCTATCCGGATGGCAAGGAGACGGAGGATGCACCGGGCTATATCTGTATGGCGTTCAGCGGAATGTTCGATACTCTAAGGATTTTGGATGCCGAGGGGATAGCAATAGACAAGACTGTGCGGCAGCGCTTGGGCTTGGCGCTGGGTTTCATAGGCGCAGTGATTCAGCCCGACGGCCTGATGCCGGCAATAGGCGACTGGGGCGGGGCGCCTTTCGGGATCGATTCAGCGGTGAAGTATTTCAACAGAGAAGACTTGCGCTACATACTCACAAAGGGCGCCGAGGGCACAGCGCCTGCGGTAGCCTCGGTGAACTTCGCCGACGGTCAATGGAGCATTATGCGAAGCGGGTACGACAAGAAGCCTTACGAGGACGCGCGTCACCTCGTATTCAAGTCGAGCTTCGGGCCGCACGGGCATCACGATGTCCTGAGCATAACCGCTTACGCCTACGGACGCGAGCTGCTGATCGATCCCGGTATTCGCAGCTATGAGCACACCGATATTGAGCGGTACACGCACACCGCTTACCATAATACGGTTTGCATCGACGGTCAGAACCAGCCGAGAATTTCGGGCAAGACCGAAAAGTGGATATCCGACGCCGCGTTCGATTATGTCTGCGGCACATACGCCGGGTACGAAGGACTGATCCACCGCAGGAGCGTTCTATTCGTCAAGCCCCGCTATTGGGTCGTCCACGACGGGATACTTGGCTCCGGGCGGCATACATGCGAGCAGAATTGGCATTTTGCCCCGGACGCGGGCGTCACAGTCGAGGCCGAAACTGAGAGCGTCCGCACAAATTATCCCCAAGGGGGCAACCTGCTGATAGTCCCGGCGGATACGGGCAATCTTGACGTTTCCGATTTTGATTTCCTGGTAGCCACGCAGCGGATGGCCGGCTCGGAGGGCGGGACTGAATCAAGAGGGGCAAGATACCGCCTGGAAGGCTCGCTGCCAGCCATGTTCGATGTGGTGCTATATCCGTACACCAGCGGCGAAGCCCCCGCGGTTGCGATCAAGAAAGACCGGACTATGCAGGATACCGCCGCGACGTGTCTGCAAGTGCGCATCGGCAGCCGGACAGACTATATCTGCCTGCCCAACGATGGCTCCGGACAGGTATCCCTCCGGACCGAATACCTCGACACGAAGACCAGGAAAGCCCAGCTTGGCGAAGAAGCTCCCTGGAAGCGCCATATTATAGACAACACGTCTCGCGGGGCTGACGGCGTGAAGCTGGCCGATGTCAACGGCGACGGGCTGATGGATATCGCAACGGGCTGGGAAGAAGGAGGAGTTACCAGGGTCTATCTGAATCCGGGACCTGGAAAGGCAAAGGGGAAATGGCCTTTTGTCACGACGGGCAAGACGCCTTCGGTTGAGGACGCCGTGTTTTTCGATCTCGATGCCGACGGGGCGGTCGATGTGGTCTCAAGCTGCGAGGGCGACAGCAAAAGCATGTTCGTGCAATGGGCGCCGAAAGACAAGGGGGATTATCTTGACGAATCCAAGTGGCAATCGGAGGTTATCCCAGTCTCCAAGGGGCTGACAAGATGGATGTTCTGTATTCCGATGCAAGTGGATCAGAGATACGGAGTCGATCTTGTCGCCGGCTCGAAGGAGCCGAACGCGCAGATCGGGTGGTTCGAGTCGCCGAAAGACGGGCGCGACCTTGGGGCGCATAAATGGCATACTATCAGTAAGGCTGGCTGGGTAATGTCACTCCTGGCCGAAGACATGGACGGCGACGGAGATACGGATATTCTGACCTCCGACCGAAAAGGCGAAATGAGGGGATGCCGATGGCTGGAGAATCCGGGCCCCGGAGATATGCAGAAGAAGCCCTGGGCGAATCATTTCATAGGCTGCCGGGACAAGGAGGCAATGTTCCTGACCGTCGCCGACATAGATGAGGACGGCTTGCAGGATGTCCTCGCGGCGGCAAAGTCATCGAAAGAAAGCCAGATCGTTTTGCATCGTCGGCTTGACGCCGACGGGGATGCGTGGAAAGAATACGTCATTGCCTATCCGCCAAATGCCGGCACGGCCAAAGCCGTTGTCGTCGGGGATATTGATGAAGACGGAAAAAAGGATATTGTGTTAAGCTGTGAGGGCGCGAATGCTCCGAAATCAGGCGTGATGTGGCTTTCGTGTTACAAGGGGCCCCTCGATGGCGAGTGGCGCGCTCATGAGGTCAGCGGACCGGAAGGAATAAAATACGACCTAATGGAGCTGCTGGATATCGACTGCGACGGAGACCTCGACATCATAGCGTGCGAGGAGCAGCAAAACAAAAAGGGATTGGGCCTGTTCTGGTATGAGAATCCTTTTTCAGGCCGGCGGAGTGATTGAACTGCCTGGAACGGTTGGGGCTGATTTTTCTGGCACAGCGCACTCTTTTTGATGATAATGCCGATTCAGTGCAGCGCAGTGTTATGGCCATATAGAAAGGAATCATCATGGCAAGAAAAGTGATGTGGGTAGTCTGCGTGGTTGTGGGCGCGATTACGGTTGCGGGGTGCGGCGCTTCGAGTAGGCCGAAAATCGGCGTGCTCCTGCCGGAAAAATATAACACGCCGGACGGCATGGTGCTCGGCCCGGACGGCAATATCTATTTGAGCGTTCCCAACTGCAACGACAGCAACTACCCGGCGAAAATCCTGAAGATAGACCGGCGCGACCGCATCAGCGAGGTCTTCACCCCGCCCAAGCATCCGCAGACAGGCAAAGCCTGCCCGCTCGGGATCGACGTGGGCCCGGACGGCAATCTCTACGTCGCCGACAATCAGAGCATGTTCGGCCACAACGATCACAAATCACGGCTGCTGCGAGTCAATATGAAGGGCGGCAAGGCCGTCGGCTGCGATGTGCTCGTCACCGGCTTCATCCAGTCAAACGCCGTCTCATGCCACGGCGACAGCGTTTATGTCACCGAGACGTCCCTCGACCTCGATGCCGATCCTATGCCCAGCGGTGTCTATCGCTTTCGCTTCTCAGAATTTAAGGGCAAGCCAGTCGTACTCAAGCCGGATGCCAAGGACAAGCATCTGCTGGTCCAATTCCTCACGCACAACAAGGATTGGCGGGTCGGCGCAAACGGCATGGGCATTGACGCCGAGGGCAGCCTCTACGTTTGCAACTTCGGAGAGGCCGCCCTGCTCAAATTCACTCTCGATGACCAAGGCAACATAGAATCGCACAAGATCGTCGCTCAGGGGCGGGGAATGAAAAGCACCGACGGCCTGAAGATTCACCCCAAGACAGGCGAGATATATATAGCCGATTTCATCGACAACGCCGTTCACAAGGTCTGCCCCAAAACCGGCCAAGTCACCACAATCTGGCGCAACGAGGACAATTCGGGCGGCATCGGAGGACTGTTAGACAGGCCCTCGGAGGTCTGCCTGCGAGGCGACAAGATTTACGTCTCGAATATCGACCTGGGAATCAAGGGCAATAAGTATGATGAGCCTCACACCATCAGCGTGATAAAACTGAAATAACCGGCTGTGCAGCCCAACCTGCAAAATTGCAGAACTCGTTACAACAAAGGAGAAGCGAAATGAGTGACACGTCGAGTTCAATGCCCATGAGCGTAAGAATCCGGCTCAGCGCAATGATGTTCCTGCAATACCTGATGTTCGCGGTTTTCTGGGTGCCTCTCTCGGCGTATTTGACGGCGCAGAAGACAAGTGACACAGTGACCTGGCTGACGCTGAGCACAATGGCTTTTGGTTGTGTGGTAGCGCCGATTTTCTGTATGATCGCCGACCGGCACTTTGCCAGCAACAGGGTGCTGATGATACTGAATGTCGCCTGTGGGGTTCTGTTCTTTGTTGCGGCCAGACAAACAGAAGGCAAGGGGCTGTTCGTTTATCTTCTCTTGGCCATGTTTTGCTATATGCCGACCTGGTCGTTGACGAATGCAGTGGCAATGGCCAACAGTCCGTCAGAGAAGTTTCCGCAGATTCGGGTTTTCGGTTCTATCGGATGGGTCGCATCCGGGCTGTTCAGCCTTGTGGCGCTGAAGCTATTTGCCGCCGAGGCCTTCGACGGCACGGCTCTACCTCTTTATTGCGGGGCGGGCACGGCGATTGTGGCGGCTATAACAAACCTGACCTTGCCCAATACGCCCCCTCCGGCTAAGGGGCGGGAGGCCTCGATAGTCGATGCGCTCGGGCTTCGCGCTCTGACGTTGATGAAAAACTTTAACTTTGCCGCATTCATTTTGCTGTCAATGCTCGTAATGATTCCCTTTACCCTTTACTTCAACCTCGGCTCTCAGTTTTTTCAGAGCCAGGGCTTCAAGTATGTTACGGTTACTATGAACTGGGGGCAGTTGGTCGAGATATTCCTGATGCTGCTGGTTCCGCTCGCCTTGTCGCGGTTTGGGATTAAATGGACAATAATGGTCGGCTTGGGGGCGCTTGTTGTGCGATACGTTGCGTTCTGGGGCGGAGTCGCGGCCGGGCAGACAATCCTGTATTTCGTCGCGATTCTCGTCCACGGCGTAATCTTCGGCTTCTTCTTTGTCGGTGGCCAGGTTTACGTCGATAAAAAGGCCCCGCCGGAGATTCGCGCACAGGCGCAGGGCCTGATTGTCCTGATATGTTTTGGCGTTGGGATGTTCCTCGGCAACCTGTTCAATGTCAAGCTGACCGGATGGTGCACGACCGACGGCGTCTGCGACTGGAACCCGGTCTTCATGATTACGTCTATCATCTCGGCAATC
>JAFGTU010000094.1 GCA_016933985.1 Sedimentisphaerales bacterium
CGAAGCGCCCACGCACGCTCGTACAGCGAGAACCCAATCCTGAAGACCCGCAGGCGGCCTCCGTATTTCGCCACCATATCCGGAATATCCTCGAAAAACCGCCGATCAACCGGATCCGGGAATTCGTACCCGGCCAGCGTAGGTTCCGCAAGCTGGTACTTTTCGACGATCCCGATGTCTTTATCAACACTGCGGTTCCAGACTACCCCGAAGCCATCGCGAAACCTGTCATTGCCCAGGTCCTCGAAGTAGCCGATATCCTGGCCCAGCTTGACGAAATGGTTGTCAAGGACCAGCTCCAGGTCGTCCTCGCCGAAGTGCTCGCGCAGCTTTTGGGCCGCCTCCAGTGTGAACCCGCAATGCCACGGCACATACGGAACCGGCCTGCCCTCAATCGCCATTTTCACAACATCAGCCTTATTCACTCGCATCTCCCGAGATTACATAAAGAGCGACGCCGCGCGCCGAACCCAACTTTAGGCACTTTAGTCACTTTAGCTCACTTTAGTCACTTTTTTTCACTTCCCCTGCTCGACCCTTTCACCGACGGATATGCCCCTGAGCCCTTCCTCGGTCAGGCCTGTGATGCAGATATCGTCGCCGAATTGCATCGTCCTTACGTAATGCAGGCCGGTCGCCTGCGACAGTTGAGCTATCGGCCCGGCCAAATCGGCCCCGCCCTTCTGAGCCAGTATCTTAGGAGCAAGATAGATGCATATCTCGTCGGCCAGCCGCTCTTTCAAAAACGATGCAATCACCGTCGGCCCGCCTTCGACCAGTACCGTGCCGATGCCGCGATCGCGCAAATCATCCAGCAGGTAGTGAAGATTGGACAGCCCGTGCGTATCCGGGTAGCCCACCAACTCGGCCCCTTTCTTGATAATCCGGTCGGCGATATCAGGCTTCTCCATGATCGTATCCTGCCTGGTGAATATCATTACCGGCGAGGTCTTGGTGGTGCGGAGCAGCCGGCTGGTAAGCTTCGTTCGAAGGTAGCTATCCAGAACAATTCTAAGCGGCTTCTTGCCCTTCGGCGGCCTAGGAACCAGAAACGGGTCATCGGCGAGCAGCGTATTTACACCCACAAGGATAGCCCCGGCGCGACGGCGAAGCCGCTGCACATCCCTGCGGCTCTCCTTGTTGGATATCCACCTGTTCGCCTCGCCCGAGCCCGTGCTGCGCGGCGAACTCTGCCCGGCAGCAAGCGTCCAGGCGAGTTTGCCGTCGAGGCTCTGCGCCCATTTCAGCGTCACCCAAGGCTGTCTCGTCGCGGCGAACTTGATGAACGGCGCGTTAAGCAGGCGAGCCTCGGTCTGGCAAAGTCCCGTCTCCACCGTAATGCCAGCGGCGCGGAGCTGGTCGATGCCCCTGCCGTTGGAGTGCTCCGACGGATCGACCGTGGCAATCACTACTCTGCCCAGGCCGGCGGCGATTACCGCTTCGGCACAGGGCTTTGTCTTGCCGAAGTGCGAGCAGGGTTCGAGCGTGACATACATCGTCGCGTCCTTGGGATTGACTCCGAGGCTTTTGCAGTCCTCCATCGCGTTAATCTCGGCGTGGGGCCCGCCGAACTTCTTGTGCCAGCCCCTGCCGATAATCTGATTGGCCTTGGCAATGATGCACCCGACCGCCGGGTTCGGCTCGACGGAATCGAGCCCCCGCTCGGCCAGCTTCAACGCCATCTTCATGTGCTTGATGTCAGGATCGGTCATTTTATCAAGTCCTTATTTCTTAGGTTTATCGCCAAACTCGCCTCTTATGCATTAATCTTCCGCTCTCGCACGCATCGCCTTCTAATCGGTTATCATACGCAAAAAGTCCTGCTCGGTTATGACCTTCACGCCCAACTGTTCGGCCTTATCCAGTTTGCTGCCGGGGCTTTCTCCTGCGAGGACGAAATCGGTTTTCTTGCTGACGCTCGATGCCGCCTTCGCCCCGGCCCGCATAATCGCTTCCTTGATTTGCTCCCTGCTGAAATTCTCCAGCGTACCGGTGACAACAATCGTCTTACCGGCCAACTTGACGGAGCGTTTAGGCCCGGTGCCGGCAGGCGGTTCCAGCTTGACGCCCGCAGCCAGCAATTCCTCAATCACCGCACGATTCTTCGCATCTTGAAAGTACTCATGGATACTTTCGGCCATTGTCGGGCCGATTTGGTCGATGTTCTCCATCTCTTCCTGGTCAGCGGCCATAAGGGCATCGAGCGAGCCGAAATGGTCGGCGAGTATCTGGGCGGATTGGCCGCCTATATGCCTGATTCCCAGCGCCGCAACCAGCCGCCACAAGGGCCGGGTCTTGCTCTGCTCGATAGCCTCTATCACATTGGCGGCGCTCTTTTCGGCCATACGTTCGAGGCCGGCAAGCTGAGTTTCATCCAATTTGTAGATGTCCGCAAAATTGCTCACCAGGCCGTTCTCAGTCAACTGGTCGATCAAGGCGGGGCCGAAATGCTCGATATCCATCTGCCCGCGTCCTGCGAAGTATTTGAGTCGCTCCTTCAGCCGACCCGTGCAATCCGGATTCGTGCACCGGATATACACGCCTTCGGCGTCTTTGGCAACGGCGCTGCCGCAGTTGGGACACTCGGCAGGCACTTTATAAGGAGGCGTACGCGCAGGTCGTTTATCTTTTTTGACTTCCACAACCTGCGGTATTATCTCGCCGGCCTTTTCTATCACTACCGTATCGCCTTGGCGTACGTCCAGCCTGTCGAGCTCGTCGAAGTTGTGCAGGCTGGCCCGCTTGACCGTTGTGCCGGCCAATTGCACCGGCTTCAGATTCGCCACCGGCGTCAGTATTCCGCTCTTGCCCACCTGAACATCGATGGATTCGACAACAGTCTCGGCCTGCTCGGCTGCGAACTTATACGAGATGCACCATCGAGGGGCTCGGCCGGTGGCGCCGAGTATTTCGCGCTGGTCGAACCGATTGACCTTTATCACCATCCCATCAATCTGATAGTCCAGCTCGCGGCGATGCTCGTCCCAGTCCAAGCAAATCTTGACAACATCCTCAATATCGCCGGCCCGGCGTATGTGCGGATTGACGGGCAGGCCGAGCTTCTTGAATCGCTCCAGGCTCTCCAGATGCCGCTGTCCCAACGACTCGGATACTTGCCCCGTTGCATACGCGAAGAAGGAGAGATTCCTCGCGGCGGTAATCCTCGCATCGAGCAGTTTCAGGGAGCCGGCTGCGGCGTTTCGCGGATTTGCAAAGGCCGGCTCGCCCGCATCGGCGCGGAGCCTGTTCAATTCGAGGAAAGAACGCGTCGGCATATAGACCTCGCCGCGGACTTCAAGGACGGCGGGAGCCTTGCCGCCCAGCAGCACGAGAGGCACGGCCTTTATCGTC
>JAFGTU010000012.1 GCA_016933985.1 Sedimentisphaerales bacterium
CGAAAGACATCCGCCAACTGCAGGCTCTGTGCGATGTTCTTTGTGCAGGGCTTCTCACAATAGACGTCTTTGCCTGCTTTTGCCGCCATGGTGGCAGCCGTAGCGTGCCAGTTCGGGCCGGTCGCTATCAGCACGGCGTCGATATCGTCGCGGGCGAGCAGCTCGCGCATGTCGATGTACGTCGCGGAGTCTTTGTCGCCGTTGATGGCATCGACTTGATCCTTGGCGCGCTTGCGGTTGTCGCCTCGCACATCACAGACGGCGATGCATCGCAAATCCGGCTCCCGCAAGAAGCAGCCCAGCACGTAACGGCCGCGATTGCCAATCCCAATTGCGCCCAGTATGATTCGTTCGCTGGGGGCCACACCGCCACTCTTGCCCAGTGCCGTGCCGGGGATGAACTCGGGTATCGCCAGGCAAACACCAGCCTGCGCCGTGGTCTTTAGAAACCGCCGCCGGTTTATACTAACTCTTTCTTTGTGCATACTTGACCTCCTGCTGAGCAAAAATCTACGAGCCATAGTAATCACAGTTTTCACAGGCCCCTTTTCTCATATACCATACGTTTGGGGAGTATAGCAGAAAATCCCGTCCTGTGCAAAACGATTCTCTCGCCACTGGTAGCACCTTTTCTTCTCTTGATTAGTCATATCCCCGGTGCTATAGTTGCTCGTGTATATGATAGTTGATTCTCCTTTCATTTTATTATTTGGAGGTTATTGTTATGTGTGAACAGTGTACACGACGGGAGTTACTGGGAACGGGAATAGCGGGTGGTTTGATGCTGGCCGGGGCAACGTGGACGCACGCCTGGGCTTCGCAATCGCCGCCCGGGCAATTGCGGGGCAAGTCACGAATCTGCGTCATCTTCACGGGCGCGCCGGCGCCTGGGGACCGCGATTGGGGGGCCGACTCCGGGCAAATAGAGGCCATGAGAACTCGCTTGGCCAAGGCTGAAAAGGAGCTGGGGAACATCGAGCTGATAATCGGTGAGTCGAACAGCGCCGAGCAAACGACGGCTTTGTTGGAGAAGGCGGGGGCGGAAGCGCCGGTCCTTGCGATCAACGTGCGAAACTTTGCCTTAACAAGGGTGGTGCAGCCGATTCTTGATGGGTCGCATCCCATGGTGTTCTTCTCGCTGCCGGCGAGCGGCCACGATTGGATGTATGCTCCGCGCTGGCATAGTCGGGGACATCGCGTGACCCTTTTGGCCAGCAGGGACTACGATGAGCTGGAGCGATCGCTTCGTCTTCTGAGGGTAATTCCTATGATGAAGCAGACTCGAATTCTGCTGTTCCCTCCGGCTCGAGGGACGGCGGCTGCCCAGTCTCCAGATCAAGTCAAGAAGCGTTTGGGGGCCGATGTAGTGGCCATAGAAGAGAATACCTTCAACGAGATGATTTCCGCCGCGGAAGACGACGCCGTTAGAGCCGAGATCGACAGTTGGACAAAGGGGGCGAAGGAAATCGTCGAACCGAACAAGGATGATATCGAGAAGGCCGCCCGCGTCAGCGTGGCGCTGCAGAATCTAATGGAGCGGGAACGTGCCCAGGGATTGGCCGTGGGCACGTGTATGGGATGGCTGCCAAAAGGATTTCCCTGCCTGGGATTCTCCCGTCTTCGGGACAAGGGCATTCCGGCGGCGTGCGAGGGGGACATGGACTCGTTGTTGACCATGCTGCTGTTTCAGTATATGATAGATCGCGCCGGGTTTCAGGGCAACGCTACTTTCGATACCTCTCGCAACGCTTTGTGGACGGCCCATTGCACGGCGGCACTGAAGATGGACGGCCCCAACGGCAAGGAAGCTCCATACCTGCTACGCGGGCATTCCGAGGTCGGTGGCAGCGGCTGTGTGCCGGAGGTGCAATATCGCGTTGGCGAGACCATCACTCGCGCCAAGCTAATCAACCTGGATACTATACTTGCCTCGCCGGGCAAGATCATCGAAGTTCCGGAAAGAGCGGTTCACGGCTGCCGCACGCAGATCGTCACCGAAGTTCGCGACGCAGCGAAGATGGCCGCCAACTGGAGCAGTGTCCTTGAAACCGAGGACGCCATGACGCTGCTGCACCGTGTGGTGTTCTACGGCGACCACATGGAAAGCGTACACCACCTTGCCCGACTGATGGGTATGAAAGTCGTCGAGGAAGGCTGAATCAAAGTCATAGCTCTCACTGCGATCCTGTAAAACACGAACGCGTTGTATAGCTCCCATATCCGGATTCCCGCCGTACATCGCGGGAATTGATTTGAATTGCCGCGTGAAGCTGGTATAGATAGACGGAAGAAACGCTTCGCTGACGTTGCAGCGGGCTTGACAACCTTGGATGAGGAGTCGGCAAATGTATCGCCATCGCGGCCAAATCATTGCTATGGGGTGCTGTTTATTGGTATTGGCGTTGTTGATGCCGTTTCACTGCTGCGCCGGCGAGGCTGAGTACATATCTTTAGAGCCCCCCGTACTCCTTCCCAACGGCAACAAGTTCAAGACCTGGGCCGACCAGACGGTTTACGCAAAGACGTTCTACGTTGATCAAAGGCATCCGGGCGCATCGGACGAAGATCCCGGCAGCAGGGACAAACCATTCCTAACAATCAACAAAGCCGCTCAGGTTGTTGGGCCGGGCGAGAGAGTCATAGTCAAATCGGGCGTATATCGCGAGCTCATCGAGCCGAGGCTCGGAGGCGAAGGCCCGGAAAAAATGATCAGCTACGAAGCAGCGCCCGGGGCGACGGTAATCGTCAAGGGCTCGCGAATCTTCAAGCCGCAGTGGAAAGAATCGAAAAAAGGCGACCGGACGTACTCAGCGGCTTTGCCTGATGAGCTCTTCGGCTCATATAATCCCTTCCTAACCGAAAACGCCAGCAAAGAAGATATCGACCTGATGCCGTGGGCCGCCGAATGGGCCGGTAAGCTGCCCTACACATTAGGCCGAGGCCTCGTCTTTCAGGACGGCAAAAGACTGGCCCAGCAGGCTACTTACGACGACCTTGCCAAAACGCCAGGCTCGTACTGGGTGGATAAACCAGCAAAAAAGCTTCACGTTCATCCCTTGGACAAGGTAACTGCCAACGGCGCAACCTTTGAAATCACAACGCAGCAGCATATCTTCAATCCGGCCTCCACCGACCTGGGCTTTATCCGTCTGAAGGGCCTGGTCTTCGAGCACGCAGGCAACGGCCTACCCCGAACAGGCGTCGGAGCAGTATTCACAAACGGCGGGCATCACTGGATCATCGAAGAGAATATCGTCCGCCAAGTCAATTCCGTCGGTATTGAAATCGGAGCAAGGACGGACGAGACCAGGCAGGCCGGCAGAGCAGACGCCCAGCGCGCCGGCAAAAGTCCCGGCTATATGATCGTCCGAAACAATGAACTCTACGAATGCGGAACCGGCGGAATCCAGGGCCTGACTGTTAAGAACGCCCTCGTCGAAAAGAACCGCATCCACCACGTCGGCTGGCTGGACGTCCAGAGATACTGGGAAACCGGCGCTATAAAGCTGCTGCTCAACGACGGAACGCTCGTCCGCCGAAACATTATCACAGAGATTACAGCCGCGCCTGGAATCTGGCTCGACTACAACAACATCAATTCGAGAGTCACTCAAAACGTCCTGGCCGATGTCCAATCCGTCAACGGAGCCATCTTCATCGAGGCATCCCAGGTTCCCAACATTGTCGATCGCAACTTCGTCTGGAGCGTGCAAGGCTCAGGAATATACCAGCACGACTGCGACCACCTGACCGTCGCTCACAACTTCGTCGCCAACTGTACCGGCAAGGGGATCGAAATGAGAATCTGCCAGGGCAGAATGGTCAACGGAAGACTCTCAACCTGCACCAAGAACGTAGTCTTAAACAACATCCTGATAAACACCAAAGAAGGCATCTGGTTCATCGACGACGACAACACCTCCAACCGCAACGTCTTCGTCAACTGCGGCCCGCCTTTCGACTTCGCTGCATGGCAAAAAAAAGGCTTCGGCAAGGACAGCCTGACAGCAAAGATCAACGCCTCTTTTGATCCGAAGAACCTGAGACTAACCTGGTCCACCCCCGAAGAACTCCCTTTCTTCGAGCCGCACGCACTTGTCCCGCAGGACTTCCACAACAAACGCTGGCCAACAAAAAAAGCCCCCGCAGGACCGTTCCAATACCCCGACGAAACGCCAACGACAATTGACTCGAGAGAATTCTAAGGTGTATCAATCTTTGTCGGGAGCGGACCGCGCGCGGATCCTTATGCGAGGCATTGTGAAACATGACCGAATCGCCTACAATCGGCTTGACATTAAGGCAATAGTTCTTTGCACAAGGAGCAAGAATATGAAGCGCAACGCTGACAACGCCGTCCAAATCTCTCGCCGCGATTTCCTCCGCACAAGCACCTCGGCCCTCGCGTTCACCGTCGTCCCGCGTCACGTCCTGGGAGGCCCGGCGAATGTCGCACCCAGCGACAAGCTGATCCTTGCCGGGGTCGGTATAGGCGGAGTGGGAAAAAGCTATATCGACAACGTCAACTCCGAAACAATAGCCTTCCTCTGCGATGTCAACGACATACAGGCCGAGCATACCTACAAGGCCTACCCCAAGGCCAAGATATACCGTGACTTCCGAAAGATGCTCGATAAAGAAAAATCCATCGACGGCGTCGTAATCGGGACTCCCGACCATACTCACACTATCATCGCGCTGAAGGCTATAGGTATGGGCAAGCACGTCTATTGCGCAAAGCCGCTCACTCGAACCATCCACGAGGCCCGGATGCTGACCGAGGCTGCGGCCAAGGCCGGCGTCGCCACGCAAATGTCCGTCCAATCCGACGCATCCGAAGACCAACGCTTAGCCTGCGAGTGGATAGCCGACGGCGCCATAGGCCCCGTGCGCCAGGTCCATATCTGGTCGGACCGGCCTATCTGGCCCCAGGGGCTCGACCGCCCCAAAGACACGCCGCCCGCCCCTGAAGGCATCGACTGGGACCTGTGGCTCGGGCCGGCCCCCTATCGCCCGTACCATCCCGCATACGTCCCCTTCAAATGGCGTGGCTGGTACGACTTCGGGACCGGCGCATTAGGCGATATGGGCTGCCACAGCCTCGCCCACGTCGTCA
>JAFGTU010000095.1 GCA_016933985.1 Sedimentisphaerales bacterium
CGGCTGCACCCCTAAGGTTTTCAAAAACTCCCCGTAGGCAGCCATATAATCCTCCAAGGCATTGTTCCGATAAGGGTCATAATAGATAAGATTCATCTTATGGCCTTCAACCATCATGCGCGCATAGGCTGCCCCGATTCTACCGGCACCGATAATGCCCACGGTCTTCCGCCACAAGAGCTCTCCCAAGAAGAGCGTGGGCAGCCAGCCCTGAAAGGAGCCGGCCCGCATAAACCTGTCGGCCCCAACAACCCGGCGAGCGGCTGCAAAGGTAAGCGCGACGGCCATCTCTGCCGTGGTCTCAGTGAGAACACCCGGGGTGTTGCCTACCGGAATGCCCTGTGCTGTGGCTGCATCCACATGCACGTTGTTATACCCAACGGCGTAGTTGCTATAGACCTTCCCCCTTGCCGCCTTGAGGGCGGAAAAGAGCTTCTCGCCCCATTCTTCGGTCAACTGCCCGATAGCCCCGTCACACCGACTGCCAATAGCCTCTTTGATCTCTTCTGTTGTCAGGATATCGGGCGATGTGCAGATATCTACCCTACAGTCGGCCCCTGTCAGTATTTGCAACCACCGGACACCTGGAAGCTCCTTGGTTACAATGACACGCCTGCTGCCCGCGGGATTATGGGCTTTCCATGTGTTCTTGCTCACTGCACGGTCCTCCTTTCATGCAAAATCCTGATTAGTTCGGCCTCGAAAAAGCCACTATCTTAACAACCCCACCAGGTCGTATAGTACTGATAATTGCTCTGCTCAACCTGAGTTCTAAGAACATGGGTGGGTAGCCGGAAAACAGCCTCGGCGTCCTTCAGATCGATCAGATCCAAGAAGTCTTGCGTTTGCAGATTCTCTTCTCTGCAATGATAATACTCTCTTCTACAATCTGAATAGCTCTCATAGAGCCTTTCCCGCTGGGACGGAAGCGCCGGGTAGCCTTGCCTTATTGCCCGCTCGTTGGTCTCATTTTCCTGCTTGGTTAAGGCATCTCTCCGCAACACCGGTTGCGGCTTTGACATATACGCCTTTAGCATTCTCTCTCGAATATCGGACGGGACCGAAAGATAAACTATTGTCCTCTTCCGCCGAAGCCGATCGATAATCTCCTCGCCGGTGTGAATGACACTACCCCCTGTATCCACCAACGATCTTCAGGTTGTGAGTATCCCGGCCTTTCCAACGGACCCGAACAGGTGGAGCTTCATTGAGACGACCTTGCTCATACAAGCAACGGCCTCTTGCATCAAATCCGGTAGATCTGCAGATGGTGAAGAATGCAGAGATTCCCTCAGTGCGTCGAGATATGCCTGGCGAAGTTCGGTGTTGACGTTGAACTTGCTGATGCCAAGCTGGATAGAACGTCGTACCGAGGACTCGTTCAATCCGGATGCACCGTGAAGGACCAGAGGCACAGCTACTGCGGATCGAATGGCTGCTAGGCGGTCAAAATCAAGTCGTGGCTCCTTGGGATAACGCCCGTGTACATTTCCGATGCAGACCGCAAGGGCGTCAATGCCTGTTTTAGCCACGAAATCAGATGCCTGGTCTGGATCCGTGAGGCTTTCCTCGTATTCCGAGACAGGCAAGACATACTCTGTTCCGGTAAGTTGCCCAAGCTCGCCCTCGATGACAGCCCCTTGCTTGTGAACGATATCGGCCATTGCCTGGGTAAAGGCCACATTGTCATGGTAACTCAGATGAGAACCGTCGGCCATGACGGAGGAAAGTCCCGCAGAAAGAACAGCTTTTATGTCATCGGGCGAGCGGCTATGATCCAAATGAACTGAGATAGGAACAGAGGAGTCCCGCGCAGCCGCGAGGCAGAGCTTCACCAAGGGTGCTCCTCCGAGTTCAAACGCACGCGGAAGGATCTGCAGTATTGCCGGGCTCCGATTGGCCTCTGATGCAGCCACAACAGCGCGAGCGGCTTCGAGGTTATACACGTTGAAGGCGCCGATAGCATAGCCGGCCTCTGCGGCAGTTCTTAACAGTGAAAGCGTGGAAACGAGCACAAAATCACCTTGTACCAGAGTGTTGAAGTATGTTGACTGCCTCGGCTAATGCCCCTGGCCCGCCAACATTGCCGGGGAAGACGATGTATGGCATGTTCGGATACTTGCTCTCAGGTCCAAGCTGCCATACAGGTACGCCAGGCAGGATTTGACCGAGGACCAAAGCTCGCTTGACGCCCAGCCCTTTCGTTGCCACGTCGCTGGATGTGATACCCCCTTTGGCGATCAGGTAGTGAGGCCGTTTTGAGATCAGGCCTAAAATTGCAATTAGGCCATCGGAAACACGACTTCCGATAGAGAGGTTGGATTCGTGGTCGTTACCTGTTACAAGCTCGCGGCTCGTATAGATTACCACGGTCCTTTCATTTCTTAGCTCCCTTTCCACCGATTGTGCAATATGCTCGATTGTTTCCTGCCAGCGACTCTCATCTAAGAGTGCCGCAACGTTAACGCGTACGCTCGCTATTTGAGGAAGAGAGAGAAGAGCAGTGATCTGGGCCGATGTCTTGGGGACATATGAGCCCACAACAATGAGGCCGCCTCCGGACTCGGGCATGTCCAAATCAGAGCGGGTCAACAACGGACGGGCAAAAAGGCCGGCACGAACCTGTACGAATGAGGCAGCCGTGCGGTAAATGAATCGTCTGCCCAGTGCCTCGGCAGCCAGCAGACCGTCCACAAACACGTCAAGGTCACGGTAACCGATGGCGTTCACCACGCAAATCTTCCCGTCTGTAATCCCCAATAGATGTTCCTTTACTCTGTTTGGCCCGCCTTCCCTGATATTCTCGATAGATATAGAGGCGACATCCGCGGACGAGATGCGACCTTCTGTTTTTTCCTCTACCCAATGACGCAGGTTGGATGAACGGTACCCAAAGGCGCTATCACGAGCGTACTCGGTTTCGCCGGCAGGCACGAGCCAGCCATCTTCGTGGACGTAGTGTATATCCCCTAACGTGTACCGGCCGCCCTCAAGGAAGAAGGGAATGATGATCCAGCCATCAAAGGATTGCCCCAATGCTCGGGCTAATGCTTCCACCTCGCCGGGAAAGTGCCCCCGTAAGGTCGAGTCGCTGCGGCTGACGGTGACGAACTGACGATTTGCCCGTTTGGCTGCTTGAACCAGGTTGTGTCCTATTTCGGTAGCAATCGACCGTGCTTGGTTGGGCGTGAGACTGCGGGAATTGGTCAGTATATAGAAAGCAGGGAGGTCGTTTTCCAGTTCCTTCTGAAGCGTTTCTATCGGCCACTCGGTCAAGACTGGAATTTTGTGAACGGTCTGTGTGCCTGTAGGGTCATCATCCAGGACGACGACCTTACACCGGCTGTCTTTTACCTGTTTCTGAATCTGTGCCCGCAACTCAACGGGCCACTCAACTGGAAGGCTCCGCATGCAGTCTTCGAGCTTGACACGGCGCCTATCAGCACCTTCGAATGTATGGCTCTCCACAGTGACCAACTTCAATTGGGATTTACACTCATTTGAGTTGGGCTTCCGCCTATCAGCCCAACCACCAGCCATATCGCCCCGGACGTTGGTGCGAGACATCCTATTGCTTTGCCTTCAGTATTATTCTTGCCTCGTCTGGCGTTGCAGGTTCAAAACCAATAGAGTTAATAAGGGTGACGAGTTTCTCCACCAGCTCTACATTTGTCGAGGCCGCTTGACCCGGAGCGTAGTATATGCTGTCTTCAAAGCCGACTCGAGCAACAGTGAC
>JAFGTU010000096.1 GCA_016933985.1 Sedimentisphaerales bacterium
ATTATATAGCCGTTCTTGAGATGGATTTGGGCTCCGAGGGCTTCTAACCCGCGCAAGTGGAGGTTGACGGGCCTGTCGCCGATGGCGCAGCCACCGGGCATGGATACCTCCGCCCTGCCGCATCGCCCCAGCAATGGACCCAGTATGCAGATACTAGCGCGCATCTTGCGAACGATGTCGTACTCGCCGACCGGATTATCGATGACGGTCGAGTCTATGGAAATCTCACCGTCATCGGCCCTGCTTACCTTGCAGCCTAATTGGCCGAGCAATTCGGCGCAGACGGAGATATCCGATAGGCGGGGGACCGATTTAAGGACTGTTTTCCCGGGGGCCAGAATGGCGGCGGCCATAATCGGTAGGGCGGCGTTCTTCGAGCCATTCACGCGAACGCTGCCCGAAAGCCGCACCGGCCCTTCAATATGAAATACGTCCATACGCTGTTTTCCTTGAAAAACCTGGCCCGATTTGCAATACTCTGCAAAATCCCGGCTCCAGTGCAGTTAATGTAGTACAATAAGGCGCCGGTTTCAAGGCCGTCGTAAGATTATATCAATGAATATCGCCGATACTATCAGCCCACACCATTTCCAGCTACTCTGCGTAGCCGAATCGTTCAGCCGATTCTTCGAGACAATATCCATAGCTCAAGTCATCGCCGCCGCGGGCCTGATACTGTTCGCAGCCTGGCTGCTGAGGACCTCGTGGGGCAGGAAAGCCCTGGTCGATTCCCCTGCCCGCTCCAATACTATGCCCCCTTACCTGCCGCTTATCGTGCTGTTTGTCTGGTTTACGTCGGTTCCTCTGGCTGCCTCGGGCGCTGTATTGCTGATGCCGGATTTGGCGAAGTGGCAGGAAGCCGGCCTGAAAGACCTTATCTACTGCCTCTGCGGAATCATCATGGCCGTCGGGACAATCGTTTTAGCCAGGCACTATTTTGACCGGCAATTGAAGGGATTCGGCCTGGATATCAGGACCATACACAAGGACTTGCCGGCAGCCGCTCTGAATCTGCTCTGCGTATGGCCGCTCGTGATGACCGCGATATTGCTGACGATAAGATTCGGCACAATGATCTGGGGCCCCGATTTCGAGATGCACCAGCACGAGCAGCTTGAATTGATAGGGAGGTATTCCCAATGGTCGCTGCGAATATTGGTCTTCATCGTTGCTGCGGTAATGGCGCCCCTGCTCGAAGAGCTGCTCTTTCGCGGACTCTTTCAGACGGTGATACGCACCTTCCTGGCCGACTTGAATCTGCCTCAGCCGGCGTGGCTGTCAATAGCGGCAAGCTCGGCATTATTCGCCGCCGCACACGTCAACGCCGGACACTGGCCTGCACTTTTTGTCCTGTCGGTCTGCATGGGCTATTCTTATGAAAAGAGCGGATCGCTCTTCCGCCCTATTTTTATACACGCGCTATTCAACGGGTTGAACGTATTGGCCGTCCTGATGGCTCAACCTTAACAGGGCCCTCATATACCTAATACATAGGAATCCATCATGTACAATCAAGCGGAGCATCGACGCTCAAAGATTTTACGATTTCGCGCCGGCGTCTTGCGTGTGTTTTTGGCTGTCGTCTTATCCAGTATCGCCTCTAAAGCCGCAGCCGAGCCGCAAGTCGTTACATCGCCAGACCGAAACGTCGTAATAACCTTCGAGACCAAAGACATCGCCGGCCTGTCAAGCTGCCCGGTCTATTCGGTGGCGTACAAAGGCCGGACTATTATTTCCGATTCCCGCCTCGGACTGGCTCTGAAGGACGCCCTGCCTCTCGATGGGGGCTTTCAAATCGCAAAAGTCGTTCGCAGCTCCCGCCAGGAGACATGGTCGCCGGTCTATGGCGAGCGAAAGACCATTCCAGACAACTACAATTGCCTCATCGTACTGCTCCAGGAAACCGCTTCACCCCGCCGCCGATTATCGCTGACATTCCGCGCATACAACGAGGGCGCAGCCTTCCGCTACACCATACCCAAGCAAAGCAGCTTGGGCGATTTCGTCATCTCCGAGGAAAAAACGCAGTTCCGCTTCACCGCCGACCACACGGCCTGGGCGGTTTATTCGGCCCAGGGCCGATACGATAAAGTCATGCTGAGCAAGATCAAGGACAACTGCGAAAGACCTACGACGGTGCAGATAGGCGAGAATATGTTCGCCGCAGTTGGCGAGGCCGGCCTGGTCGATTATGCTCGGATGCGTCTTTCGCCGGCCAAGGGCCAGCCATATACCCTCGAAAGCTCTCTGGCAAGCGAAGTCGAGGGCTCCGCGCCTTTCAAGACGCCGTGGCGCATTATCCTCCTCGGCGATACGCCCGGCCAACTGCTCGAACGCAACTATATGATGCTGAACCTCAACGAGCCTTGCGCCATCAAGGACACATCCTGGATAAAGCCGGGCAAGGTGATCCGCGAGGTGACTCTGACAACCACGGGCGGTAAGGCGTGCGTAGATTTCGCCGCCGAGCATAACCTGCAGTACGTCGAATTCGATGCAGGCTGGTACGGCCCGGAAGGTAGCGAGCAATCCGATGCAACGACCGTTTCGGTCGATCCGCAGCGCTCGAAGGGGCCTCTCGATTTGCCCGGCGTTATCGAATATGCAAAGAAGCGCGATATCGGCATCCTGGTCTATGTGAACCACAGGGCCCTCGAACGCCAGATCGACGAGATTCTGCCATTGTATGAGAATTGGGGCATCAAGGGGGTCAAGTACGGGTTCGTGAACGTCGGCTCGCAGAATTGGACGGGCTGGCTGCACGAAGCGGTCCGCAAGGCCGCGAAATACCATCTGATGGTCGATATCCACGATGAGTACCGCCCGACCGGCTACAGCCGAACATATCCCAATCTTATGACGCAGGAAGGAATAGGCGGCGACGAGACGAGTCCATCGAACAGTCAAACCCTGACCATCCTCTTCACGCGGATGCTCGCCGGAGCGGCGGACAACACCATCTGCTACTACGACGGACGAGTCGATAAGAATGCCACCCACGCCTATCAACTCGCCAAGGCCGTCTGCTTTTACAGCCCCTGGCAGTTCCTCTACTGGTACGACCGCCCGCAAACCTCGCCGTCCAAAGCAGGCGGAGCCGGAGGCAGTCGCGGCGGAATCGGCGATGAGCCGGAGCTTGAATTCTTCGACCATGTCCCGACAGTCTGGGACGAGACCATGGTGATCCACGGCAAGATCGGCGAATACGCAGTGATGGCCCGTCGCTCCGGAGACGATTGGTACATCGGCTGCATGAACAGCAACGAGCCGCGCACGCTCGACATCCCCCTGACCTTCCTCGACAAGGGCCGACAATACACCGCCCATATCTACAGCGACGACCCTGCGGTCCCGACACGCACGCACGTCAAAACCGAGCGTCTCGGCGTAACCGCAGAGACCATCCTCAATGCGACGATGACGGCCCAGGGCGGCCAGGCCGTCAGAATCACAGTGGCACGGGCTTCCAGCCCGTGAATTCACCCCTCGTCCCTACGTATCAATACATATGGCTTTTCTCCGTTAGTAGCACGCACATTGCCGTTCTTGTCCTCAAGGAGGAATCGGGTGGCTCGAATTTCTTTAGTTGCCATAATCGCCCCCTTTGTCGTCGCGCGTCAGCTCCTCAATCCTGACGTTGATCGAATTCTGTTTGGCAACCGCTAGCGCTCCGTCTTTGAGGCCGATAATTTTTACGTTGTGCAGCTCAACATCATCGCAGTTGCGCAGGGCGATGCGCGGTTTCTCCGCCACGGGTTCGTTGATAATCGTGAGATTCCTGATGCGCACGTGAGTCGTGTTCGATATCAGAACGGGGTCCGTGCAATTCCTCGCTGTGAAATCGCGGAGGGTCAGGTTGGCGTGCCCGAGGGGTCTGTTTGCGGTGCGGATAATTTGTTTGCAGCTCACCGCCGTTACATCTTCGACCGTGACGTTAGTATTCGGCGCGCTGGGTTTGGGTGTTCCCTTCTGCACGGCTCGGTGATCCTGCACGTCAATGGCATAGACGGCATCCTCGGCGCGGACGCGGCGAACGGTGACGTTGTCCGCCCCATCGCTCACCTCGACCGCGCCACGGAGATAACCCTTCTTGAGGCTGACGTTCTCGACCGTCACATTGCGTATCCGCTGCCCGCCGCACCCGCCGCTGAGTTCCGCGGGGTCGGGCAACAGGTCGGCTATTATTTGGCGAAACAGGGCGGGGGTCGTTTTGCATTCGATCAACGTGGGCAGCAGGCCGGGACGATGGGCCGTTATCACCAGGCCGGCCGCTCTTTTCAGGATGCTGCGCTTCAGGCTCAGCCAAGCAAGCCGGCCGATAGCGCCGGCGCCGTCGAGGAAAACTATCTCGTCGGCGTCGAGCTGCGAAAGGAACTGTTTGCGGGCGGAGCGGGTGAGCGGGTTGTTGTCGTTTAGAAACAAGCTTCTGGTCTTTCCGCCGGCGTTTTGGAGGTGGGCTTGGAGATTCTCCATCAGGGTAGTCTTGCCGGAGCCTTCGAGGCCGATTATCGCAGCGCGGCAGTTCATCTCGCTTAGGCGGGTGGCGACGGCTAAATTGCTCGAAGCCGGGATGGACGGCGGGTACATCTTCGCTCCGGCCCACGCGGTCGAGGGGGACGTTCCGTTGGAGAATATGCTTGCGTTCATCGACGTTCTCCACAGCCAGGAGGGGTATTTGGGGCGATAGCAGTGTTTCGTATTGCGTATTGCATGCTGGGATGCTGGATGCTCGGTTGGTTCGTACAGCATATAGCGTACAGCGTGCAGTGTGAAGCCCTGTAAGGGGTCGCGGCGGCGTATTGTACGGGGGGGTATCCGGCTTGGCCAGAGGCTGCGCCGGGACGAGATTGGCTTTGATTGGGTTTGTTTTTTTCGAGTCGGGCAGAGGGAAATATTGTCGTAACTCTTTGGGGAATAAGGGGTTGCGGGGATTCTGGGGTTTTGGGAATTGGGTTTGTTTTGCGCGAAGATACTGCCTCCAAGGGTTCTGAGTCTCGCTTCGAGATGGGGGCCGGCCGGGGTGAGTTGGGTTTCATTGGTCCTTCGACTTCGCTCAGGGTCGAGCAAGGCTCGAGTTTGGAATTGGGTTTGATTGGGTTTGTTTTTTCGGGTGCGGAGTGGGGAAATACCTCCATAATTCTTTACACGACAAGGAGTTAAGGCTATTTTGCCTATTTTGAAATTGGGTTTGTTTTGCATAATTGACTTGTAGCCACGGAGACAGAAAGACACAAAAGAACTGCCACAGAGGTCACCGAGGGCACAGAG
>JAFGTU010000097.1 GCA_016933985.1 Sedimentisphaerales bacterium
AAAAAAACAGGGCCACAGGAAAAGTATCACTTGACTACGAGCTCTTCATAGGTGGCTGGCACACAATTATGCAAAACAAACCCAATTCTCCCAGCCCTAAAATCAACGCAACCTCTTGTCCTCCAGGGATTTACAGCAATATTCCGCCCCGCCCCATCAGAAAAAAACAAACCCAAACAAACCCAATCTCGTCCCGCCGAAGCCCAGAGCGTAGCTGGATTCCACCCCCCGCGGCGCACTATCCTAATTCCCCGCATCCCGAACGTAATAATAATACACCACCGAGGAATAATTCGCCGGAGTATCGTTATGATTCCCGTGTTCCGTGGAAATCACGATGGACTTCTTGAAGTGGATCTTCCCCGGCCAGAACCGATACGCCGTCGTCGCCCCGTTCACCTGTCCGAATACGTCAATCAGCCCTTCCGTTTTCGGTTCCCCGAACAGGGGCAGCGAATAGGGATTGGTCAGCCAGAATGTGGACCAGCCCCCCTGGTACTCGTCTTCATGCCCCGTCCCGTGAAAACGAGGCTTCTCCTCGCCGTCGATATATATCCGCATATCCCCCTCCCACCACCTCTTGCGGTCCAGGTTAACCGGCTCGACCGTCATGACCTGCCCCACAACCGCCCCGCGACCATTATAATCAAAGAGCACATAATCCTTCTCTTCCGTAATCGGCCACGCCGTATTGTAATTCGCCCCGAAATACCCGATCGCGCCCCCATCATTCCCCGCCCGAAATTGCTTCGTATATCCAATCTCGCAGAAAAACTCCCCGCCCGCCTCGTGGCTCCTGTTCTGCAGACTCACGCGAATCCCCTTGCGAAACGGCATGGGAAAATAGCAATAGTATGGACCGGACGTGGACATCCCCACGAAAAGGCCGCGCACGTCCGCTTCGCCCAGCCCGGACCCGAAGAACGGCCCGATAGGAACATCAACGCTCGCAGCCGACTCGCCGTCGTAGAATATCCGCAAATTGAAATGGTTCAGCCCGTACTTGTCCGGTGCGTAAAGCGGATTGATCTTGATGTACTCAATCGTCCCGCCGTGGTCCACCGAGAGCAAGTCGGCCTCGGGCTGTGTTCTTCCCGCTCGTTCCAGAGCTACGGTTTTGGTCGCCGCCTCGACTCTTTCGCCGAGCCTTTTCGGATCGCTGCCGCATCGCTGAAACAGTCTGATCAGCCCCGAGTAGTCCTGCCCCTTGCGCCACGATTCCAGCTTGGCATTCTCGTAAAGCTGATAATAGACGTTATAGAATCCGCACGTCTTTTCAGTGGTAATCTTCAAATGTTTGCCAAAAGGCACAGGCGCCGAGCAGCTAAACCCGCCGCTCGAAATGAGGGAGTGCGTCGCCAGCGGATAGACGAAAGGCCCGTATTGACCGCTGAAGAATTCCCTCGCCTCGCATTCGATCCGGGGCTTCTCCTCGCCGTCAAAGTAGAGCCTCAACTTTCCCCAATGCAAATCCATTCCCGTCCCGGTGAACCAGAAATTGTAAATGCACCCCGGCCCGTTGGCATCGAAGATAACGTGTTCCCCCGCCTCATCGACGTAAAGCTGAGAGTAGGTCCCCCTGAAACCGTCGTCGTTGCCGCCCGTCCGGTCGTAGCTCGAAAGATAATAAGACTCTGCGCCCGATTGTATCTGGGGCAGCTCGGAAAGATTCTCGTAGAAAGCAGGCCCGGCCGTCCCGCCGTGAGCCAGGGCCCCGGCCATACTGAAACATATAAAAGAAAGAAAAATTCTGCCAAACACACTGCACCTCACAAAAGCCATTTGCCCCCGGACGCCGCACCCGATCCTGCAACGTCTCATGCGCATACTCTATCTCTCTGCAAAGCCTTTGTCCAGCGTCTCAATATCACCAAAAGTCTGGGACAACTCTCATCGCAAGTCATCTATAGAATTGATCTCCCCCGCTCGGTTCAGGCCGCAAAAACGCACCTTTCTTACGATGTCCGTCTTTTCAGCAGGTGCAGGACGCCCAGCCCCAGTAGGATCATCGCCGACGGCTCGGGAATCGACCAGAGAGCCTCCCCCGTTATCTGGCTGTTCTCGCCGCTGCCAAGGTGGTTCTCCCATCCGCCGCCTCCAAGTTGAACGCTCCGAAGATATGAGCGAGCGCCGGATATGCTGACCGAATACCCGCCAATGTCCAGCGCCTCCAGCGCCAGGATCGAGTAAGCCGTCTCCTGCACCACTTCGTTCCCGGCGTTCTCAATAACGTACTTCGAATTCCACGCAAAGCCGCCGCCCGCAATTTGATAGCTTGCCAGGATCTGACCAAGATCGCTGATACTGCTTGCATCCGCATGTTCGCCTGCCGTCGGGTCGAAGTCCGCGCCCGCCGAAACCAGACCCAGAATACTGCCTGCAAGACCAAGAACGTCGTAATACGCATCTCCGTCAAGTTCCTCAATCTCGGCCCGTGTTCCGGAAAGCCATGCCGATGTGTTCGCCCCAACCAGGTTCGCGGAGAAGAGCCCTATGCCTATATCCCAGGCGGCCAGGTTGGCGTTCACGCCAGAACGCTCGCCTCGAATAAGGTTAACGTAACCCGCCGTGTCATACAATGTCCCGGCCCCGTTTCTATTGTACGTGCCAGCCGCCAGAGCATTATAGAAATTCGTCTTGACGTAATTTGTGTAAGTCGTGCCCCCGAAAATGCTGTCAAGCTTGACCGCCAGGTACCCGTCGCAAGGAGAGAAATTGTTCGTCTTGGCAAGAAGGAAGTTGCCGGCATTTTGCAGCGCTGCCAACTGACCCGCCTCGCCGGTCTGAAGATACGCGTGGGCAAGGCCCATCGCTATCGGCCCGACAGTGTTCTTTAGACTGCTGTTCGTCGGATCCCCGTCGTCCGACGGCGAGTCCCAGCCACCGTCATTGTTCTGAATTGCCACAAGGCGATCACCACCCGCCTGAAATATTATGTTCCCGCACGCAATGCTGCCGGCCGCAAAGACTACCAACAGAACCACCTTTACAATCCTCATGCCATCAGCCCTTCCATAGTCACGAGCGTTCATGCCTCCAGCGAGCCGCACCCCAGGTCTCTGCACCGAATGCGCGTCCGCCCACCCGCAGAATCTCTCTGCGAGCACAGCTCTACTGTCTTATGACAGCCATGTCCTGTCTGGGTAGAACTCCATCTGACCAGGTGGAGTTCTTCTCACAACTCCTCCATGAGCATATCATTCTACATCAGGCTGCCTCGCAATGTCAAGGGGAAAATCCCCCATCTTGCCTATATTGCCGCTTTTGTCCTATCCCTCCTTTCTGAGTATTTGAGCATCCTAATCGGATTGCTGTATCGGCTGTTTTTGCAGGATGGATGTTAAAATAGGCAATTTTGCCTTGACTTATGCTCTCAAAATAGGGTATAATATCCCTATGGCCACAGATGTTATATCATTTGTTCTACGTATTGGGCTCGTAATTGGCGTTTGGGGGTTGATTTGGTCATTTGTTGAGCCGAGAACGCAGGCCATGCGTGTGTTCAGGGCGGCGCTGCTCGTCCTCGGCCTTCTGGGCGTCTGGGCTATATTGAGTATTGTGGAAGCGTAGTTCCCCGCTTTGAAGCTCCCAGCCACTCTACGCCACGGATTCCGCGCACTCCAGCACCTGTTTCGCAGAGTTCCGCGACACGGACTCGTTGGCGACGTCTTCTGCCGCTTCTGCGAAGCGATTTAGCGGCGATATGGTACAAAAAGCCCCGATTCTACGTCGTGGCTCTCTGTCTCTGGAACAAATACAGAATGATGCCCAGAGCGATCAAACCGACAAGCCCGTTCTCGCCGAGGCTGTTCAGCAGGCCGGTCAGATTGGCGACAATCCCCGCAAAGAACGGAACATTCGGGCCAAAAAGAATGCCCACCACAATGCCCAAAGCGACCAATAACAGGGCAATTTCAGTTATTTCGCCAATCCATTTCTTCGTCTGTTCGAGTGGACTCATAACGAGGTCTCCATAATAGATATCAACAAAACGATGCTTGTTCCTGCATATTATTCGGTCCTTAGCACCCATTTACTTGAATATCGGGCGTAGAAACTCAAGTTTATTTGCCACCGAACCAGACTCTTGCACTTAACCTTGGCTCTATTCGTGTCGATTTACCTTGAGTGTTAGGTCGATTGGATTCCGTCTGAATTCGTTGGTTAACGATGTCATTTGTTATTCTCGGACTTTCGTTGGCATTCGGCATGGTCGTTTTTGTGAAGCTGATCGGACCCGATGCCTGGCTTATAAGAGGGCTCAGAGGCGATAAGCTCGGAGCGGTTGTCGCTTTATGCTCTATTCTGCTTTGCGGCGCGCTGATACTCCTGTTGTTGCGGCTCTCCCTGTCTGCGATTCAGGAGTTGCCCACCGCAGTTTCGGCGGCCGCTACCGGAGATTCACCACTGCAATATGCTAAGCGCCTGCAGGTTTGGGATGTTTTTGCCAATCTTGCCTCTTTTTGCCTCCCAATTCTAACCGGTTATCTTCTTAGCCTGCTTTATCGCGGGGTTTATAGGACCATCACAAGGATTGCACTTCGATAGGGCAGCATTCAGATACGAGCACCACACATTTCTCACCGCCAAACTGGCTTGAATGCGGATATTGGTGCATCTGCCGTATCAGACCAAGCCATACAGTTTCTTCGTTTTCAGCGCTCTCGGCCTGTGCCAAGAGAGGCAAAATGACAAAGAAAGACAATCCTTCGGTCCGACTCAGTGCATAAGACCAACTCATAACATGAGCAGACGTAACATCTTATCGGACAATAGGTTAGAGTACTTTGATGTGGAAACCGTGCTCTTTTCAGCGGAATTCTGCGGGAAAAGCGTGTTTTTTCCCATAATTCTCTTGACATTTGGCGGCCTCTTGATATACTTGAAGACGTTAGTATGGCTTCCATTAAGAGGAGGCCAAGTATAAGCACGGTTTCGTCAGTTGTGTCACACGGATGTGACATTCTGTCACGGTAGGTGAACAAGGACAGAGGTGTGATGATAGCTTGCAGGAGTTGCGGGTGGTTATACGTCTTGGTTGCGTTTTTTTCGCGTGCGGTTGAGTTGTCTGCGCAGGCGGGGAGCGCCTTACCGCCCGAGTGTAAATGGAGAGTCCGATTGTCCCTCTGTTGTCTCCTACGTGATCGTACGGTTGTCGCGCCTTCTGAGGCGTTTTGTCTTTTGAGACTGTTCTGTGTTTAGGAGAAAGTGTTTTACTTGTTTTTAGGAGTGACGGAAATGAAAAGGATGTTATTTGGACTAATGGTCTGTGTGATGTCGGGAGGATCAGTGTTTGCTGTTCCGACTATGGGATGGACAAGGGGTGATCCGGGTTCAACGTACCAGGAGTGGACGTTTATCAATGGTGATAATCCTGCTTCGCCGGAAGTGGATGAGAATCCTTACGGTGTTGCTGAAGCTACCATCAGCGGTTACTGGTTTAGAGATTATCTGGATCGGCCGGGTGTATGGTTTAATTACCCTGGATCACTTGATATAAGTCTTTATATTCCCAACCGCGAAGTCCGCAGCGAATGGAAGGAAATCTGGCTTGAAATAGGCTATAAGGGCGTGATCGACGAAATATCCGTTGATCCGATTCCGGATTGTGACTCGGCTGAACTTATGTACCAAAACACAGTTCTCGTGGATCCAACTCACTTCTGGTACAAGGCGACATACGTATGGCACATAGAGCCGAATCCTTATGCCGAAACAATCTTAATCCGTGCTACCGGCACCGGAGGTTTCGTCGACTATATAAAGGTTGATACGATGTGTATTCCCGCCCCCGGAGCAATTCTACTGTGTAGTATTGGCGCGGGATTCGTTGGCTGGCTGCGGAAACGCAGGATGGTATAAATGAACTGATTTAGGAACAAATGGCGCACAAACAAATCGTTTTTGGCTTGTCTAAGGGGCATGGAACTTAAGGAGAACAGTGGTGAAAACAAGAAAGTTACTATTGATATTGGTGGCGGCTCTGATGATTGCTGCCGGTCCGGTGGCGGCCATGCCGTTGCCAACCGGCCAGACGGCCCAACAATGGGATTTCGACAATAACAGTAATCCTGCAATCCCCGAAATAGACTTAAATCCGTACGGAACCGCAATTGCCACAATGGCAGGTTCTGATAGCGGGCCACCACCGGATTGGGTTACTAACCTGTTAGGACGCGATGGCGTCTGGACGGGCGAGGGAATCTTAAAAGTTATTTTGGAGATACCTAACCAGATGATTCCCAATCCATACAAGGAAATCGGCCTGGAAATAGGTTTCGTTGGAGACTTGGTGGACTTCTCGATTATCCCAATACCCATCGGTGGAAGCGTTGAACTGGTCGAACAGAACATCGAGGTTGTTGACCCAACAAACGGTTGGCTGAAGCTCACGGCAAAGTTCATCCTCGAACCAAATCCGTACAGCGAAATTATCTGCTACAGCTTCGCCAGCGGCCTTGCAGCCATTGACTACATCATAGTCAAGACGATTTGTGTGCCGGAGCCGATGACGGTTTCCCTGATTGGCCTGGGCGGACTGATACTCGCAAGACGCAGACGCAGAAGCTAATATCTACTGATAGCCGGACGCTTGCAGTGTGTGTGGAATAATACAAAGCCGACGCGCTCGAAAGAGCTGTCTCGGCTTTTTTCATTTGTGTCCTCGTTACAAAGTCCCATCAGCTTTGCGGGGAAGATCGCACTCTATTCATCCTCGGACATGTACATGGCACCTGGGCCCAGTGTGTCGTACCATGTGAACTTCATAATGACCGAAGTGACCGCAAGCACACCGATCGAAATCCACATCGTTCTAAACTGCCTGATGACAAGGCAGATAGGAATCACGTTAAGCGTCAACTGCCATACGATTCCGATAGCCACGTTGAACGCATCACGCCCGAAGTTCTTGTTGGCCTTGAGATTCGGATACTTCTCAAGCAGCCTCCGATAGACAGGCCCCCAGAATCCCCAGGGACGAACACTGCGGTAGAATCCTTCGAGCACCTCTTTGCTTTCCGCCGGCGTCCGCAGGCACACGACAACCGAAGCTATTGTGCTGATTCCGAGAGCGAACGGCAGAATAAGAACTTTGTTAATGTCCGGATTGACAACGACCGGGGCAATCGCCGCAATCATACCCCCAATCATGCCGGCGAAATAACCGTATCCGTTGAACCGCCACCAATGCCACTTGAGTATATTGGGCACAACGTATCCGCCGTACAAGCCGAAAGTAATGAGCTTGGTTATTTCGTGGATCGACTCGGCCCTGGCGATCCCGATTACTACAGACAGTATCACGAGAACAACCGAGCAGAGATAACCCAGGCGAACATACTTCTTGGCCTGCGCGTCCGGATTGATATAGCGCTTATATATGTCGTTTACAATGTAGGCTGCCCCTGCGTTAATCGTCGAATCAAACGTGCTCATAAAAGCTGCTAAAAGACCCGCCAGAAGAATGCCAACAACACCCACCGGGACATAACCCTCGATCACATAAGGAAGGATCTTCTCAAAGTCGAATTCCCCCTTATCCGAGATGATCTGCTTGACTTCGGGGCTGAAGAAGACAAGCCCCAGCACCGCAACCCCCGTAATCATTAGAAATCGGGGGAAGATCTGCACAATCGACATCCACCAGTTCTCAAGCGCCGCCTCTCGCGGGCTGCGGGTGGAGAGCACGTGCTGCATTCCGTACCCGGGCGTGGGCCCGGCCATGCTCACCAGCAGACCCTTGAGCAGCATCAGCATCATAACAACGCCAAACCACGAATAGCCGTCCTTTGTAATCCTCGCATTGAGCTGGTCTATCAAGCCGCTCCAGTCCAGATCAAGCTTCAGGCCGAACCGAAGCTGATTCCACCCTTCAGGCACCACCTTGCTCAGGGCCTCGGGGCCGACCTTATCGATCGCGATCACCGCGATGGCGATCGATGCTATCGTCAACAGCGCGAACTGGATCAGGTCCGTTAACACAACGCTGTACCACCCTCCGAGCAGCACATAAGCGGTGGTAATTGCCAGGATGATGATGGCGTAAACGTCCGCCGACGATAGAAACCACCACGAAAGGTCCCACTGGAAGAAGACCTCCGCAAACTTCCCGATCCCGATAAACGCATAAGCCAGAAACGCCAGCGTTAGGATTAGCGCATACACAACAACGCTGATATGAGACAGATTCCCGCTCAGGCCGGACCCGAAGCGCGTACGCATCCACTCGGCCCCCGTCAGCACCTTCGATCGCCGGATCCACGCCCCAAGATACACCTGGCGGAAAACACGGTCGAACAAAGGCCATATCCACGGGATAAAGGCCGCCTTGAGACCGTAGGTGAACAGCATCGTCACGAAGAACATCGTCCCGGTGATGTCGAATCCGCTGGCCCCGTGTGATGTCCCGATGACATACCACGGCAAAGACCTGCTCCCAAGGAAGTACGCATCGAGGTCTTTGGAAGCCCTCTTCGAGATAAGCCAGCCTACGACAACCACCGCCGCCAGATAGCTTATTATGATGAAAATATCGACAGGGTGAAGCTGCATCAGATTCCTTTCATTATGCAGGACACGAGAGCAGGTATTCAAGCAGTTCATCGAGCCGGCACGTGGCCAGGCAGACGTACTTGTCCGCAGCGCCGTAATAGACAAACAGCGTCCCGTCAATCACAACCTTGCCGCACGGGAAGACGCAGCCCTTGTAATAACCGTCGATTTCATAATCTTCTTCCGGCTGCATTATCCAGTTGGTCGTTCGGTGCAGCACCTTGGCCGGGTCTTCAAGGTCGAGCAGCAGCGCCCCGAGCCGGTAGTATTTATCCGCCCCGACCGCGTGGTAGATAGTCAGCCAGCCGTGTTCGGTCTTGATAGGCGGCGTATTGATGCCGAGCTTGCCCGCCTCCCAGTCGAATTTGGCCTTAATCAGCAATTCGCTCTTGCGAAAGCCTAACAAATCGTCGGCCTTCGATATCCACGCCGCTGCGAAATCCGTCCCGTACTCCGGCCCCACCCATTCCAACGGCCGGTGCATCATCACGTACTTGCCCCTGATTCTTTCGGGAAACAGAACAACGTCCCTGTCATCCAGAACAGGGTCAGTGATGCGCCCGGCCCGGATGAAAGTCTTAAAATCCTTGGTTAGCAGCAGCCCCGTGCTCGTGGCGTTAGTTCGGATTACGCGGGGGAAATCCCCCGGACAGGCCGGGTGCTTGTACTGCTCCGCCTTCGGCCGCCAGAACTGCCCGAACGGAAAGAACCGGCAGGCGTAGGTGATATAGTAATACTCCCCCATCTTGACCATTCGCGGGTCCTGAATCGTGCTCGCATCGAACCCATCTTGGCTCGGACTGATAACCGGCTTATCGCTTACCCGCTCGAAGTGATACCCGTCCTTGCTCGTCGCCAGGCCGAAATAGCACTTGTATTCCGGATACGATTCAGCCGCCCTGAAAAGCAGCAAAACCTCGCCTTTTTCCTCATCGTACCAGGCCCCCGGATTAAAGACCGCCAAATCCTCCCACTCATTCGAGGGATTAGGCGACAGAATAGGGTTGCCTTCATACCGCTTCAACTTCACCGGCAATTCTCCAAAACATAGCCTGTGTGATTACGTCACAATCCCATTGTAGCTCCGCCGGCAAACAAAGACAATCCAAACCAGCTCTGCCGTTCTACTCGTTTTTGCCGCCGATGAGTTCCTCGGCTTCGGCCAAAACGGCCTGGGCCTCTTCGTCTTCGGCAAATCGCTCCTCTTTGCATAAGGGCCGCAGCGGCTCCAGCGCAGCCCTCGCTTCCTCAAACCGCCCAAGTTTGTGCAGCGTCATCGCCGTAAACGCCATATTTTTTGGATCAGGATCGTCACCTGTCTGCGATAGTATCCGCTCGGCCCCTGTCAGGGTCTTCAGGGTTTCTTTGCAGGAACCCAAACGGTGCTGAGCCGCACCGAGCATAGAGAAAATACCGGGTTCATTCGGCTCCCAAGTATTTGGATTCCCAGAGCATAACCTCGCCCCCGAAAGTGCCGGCGGCAACGGTCTTTCCATCGGGGCTGAATGCTACGCTGCTGACGCCCGCGTCCGCCCGGAGAGTAAGTAATTCCGCACCGGTCGTAGCGTCCCAGATTTTAGCAGTTCCATCTCTGCTGCCCGAAACAAGGCGTTTGCCGTCGGGGCTAAACCTAACAGAGATGACAATATCTGCATGGCCATGGAGGAGCATCAGTTCATCGCCCGTTTTCGTATCCCAAACCTTGATTTTTGTGCCGTCACCAGCAGATATCATTCGGTTACCATCCGGGCTGAAGGCGATCTGTAGGATTCTTCCTTCATGACCGTGAAGAGCAAGTAATTCCTCGCCGGTTCCCACGTCCCACACCTTGAGCGTGCCATTATGGTCACCCGACGCAATGCTTCTACCATCTGGGCTGAACGTAACGCACCGTACGCGTTCCCCTTCCCTGTAGAGCGTCATAACTTCAGTACCGTTCTGAGCGTTCCAAACCTTTCCGCCTGCTGCGAGATAATTGCTATCGGCGCTAAAAGCGAGTCCCTGTTGCTGCTGACATTGATCTCTACACAAAGTCATAAGGACGCGCCCGGTTGTCACATCCCAAATCTTGACTGTTCCGCTGTGAAAGACGGAGGCAACGCGCTTGCCATCCGGACTGTACTCAGCACTTATGGCATCACCTGGGACGGCAACACCTTCCTGCCCAGCTAAAGTCATTGTTTCGCTCGAGGTCCGCACATTCCAGATTTTGGCAGTTCCATCCCAACTTCCTGTAAGGATATAGTTACCATCCGGGCTGAATACTACCGAACCAACTGGATGGTTGTGGCCGCTCAGTCTCGCCGTCTCGCGATCCAGACTCACATCCCAAATCTTGATTGTACCGTCATAACTGCCCGAAACGAGATATTTCCCGTCTGGTGTAAACGCAACAGAATCGACTATATATTCATGTCCACGGAAGGTCATCATCTCCTCGCCTTCCGGCATGGCCCAAACCTTAATCATGCTATCCATACCACCTGTGGCGACGCACTTACTGTCCGGACTGAACGTAACGCATACGATTGAGCCATTGTGTCCGTGGAGCGTCATCAATTCAGCACTTGTTGTGGCATCCCATATTTTGATCTGGGTGTCCTCAGCTGAGACTATGAACTTGCCATTCGGACTGAATGAAACGTACCGTGCCCAACAGTCATGGCCTGTGAGCGTCATCACTTGATTTCCACTGGCTATATCCCAGACTTTGACGGTGGGGTCATTGATGCAAGATGACACGATTTGCCTGCTGTCCGGGCTGAATGCAACAGAACACACCATGTTTTTGTGTCCCTTTAACGTCATTACTTCAGTCCCGGTTGCGGCATCCCAAACTTTGACCATACTATCGAGGTCTCCCGAGAGAAGACTGCCATCAGGGCTGAACGTAATGGAGGATATGCGAGAGTGATAATTCTCAAGGGTCATGAGCTCCCTGCCGCTCGCCATATCGAACACGTTGATATTTCCAGAATCCTCAGCAGACGCAATTCGCTTACCGTCGGGACTGACGGCAACGCAGGTTATTTTATTAGCGCTACTTCGCGAGATTTTTGTTAGTTCGATGCCTTTGACAGTATCCCAGATTTTGATGTTATTATCCTCGCTCACTGAAACGATACTCTTGCCATCGGGGCTGACGGCTACTGAACGGATCACGTCCTGATGCCCGCCGATGGTAATTATGGATTGGTCCGCAACGTGATTGAGGCGGTTCCATTCCCATTCGCGCAGGTCATTTGGGCAGTCGGCCAATAACTCGTGCACATGGCGGATGTTTCCCTCTTTGTATTTTGCGTCGGCCAACTGGATGCTATTGACGTAGTTTGCGCGGCGCAGTGATTCGGCTTTTTCGGTGGCGGTTTTTTCGGTTTTTTCTGCTGCTGCGCGTGCGAGGGTCTCTCTGGTTCTAGCCTTTTCGGCGATGAGGTATAGGGTGGTGCTGACGATAAGGCCTATTATTAGCAGGGCTGCTATTGTTGCTACGGCCGCTACCGTTTTTCGGCGTTTTTGTACGAATTTTCGGATTCTGTAGATGGTGCTCGGCGGGCCGGCCTCTACCGGCTCGCTGTCGAGGTGGCGCTGGATGTCCTTTGTCAGGGCGTTTACGGCTTCGTAGCGGCGGGTGCGGTCTTTCTCCAGGGTCTTCATCACTATCCAGTCCAGGTCGCCTCTGACGAGCTTGGCGAGCAGGTCGGGGCTGGTCTTGCGATGGTCGGCGATATCTGTTAGGGCGTCGCCCATCGTGCTCAGCTTTGTCGAGGGCTTGACCGGCTCGGTTTCTCTGATGATTCGCTGCATCTCTCCGTATCCCTTGGCCCGCAGCACCTCGGCGTCGAAGGGGGTTGCGCCTGTGAGCAATTCGTAGAGCAGGACGCCTAAGGAGTAGATATCGCTTCGGGTATCGATATCGAGGCCGCTGAATTCGGCCTGCTCGGGGCTCATGTATTCGGGCGTGCCGATCATCTGGGCGTATCGGGTGAATACGGTCTTCTCGGTGAGCCTTTGGCTGGTGGCCTTGGCGATCCCGAAATCGATGACCTTGGGGACGGGCTTGCCGTCGTGCAGCGTTACCATAACGTTGGTGGGCTTGATGTCGCGGTGGATTATGCCCTTCTGGTGGGCATGCTGGACGGCGTTGCAGACCTGGATGAAGAGGGCCAGGCGTTCTTTTGTATCGAGCTTGTTGTTGTCGCAGTAGTCGGTGATGATGACGCCCTTTACCAGCTCCATCACGAAATAGGGCCGGCCCGTTTCGGTTGCGCCGGCGTCGAAGACCTTGGCTATATTGGGGTGGTCCATCATTGCCAGGGCCTGTCGCTCGGCCTCGAAGCGGGCGATAACCTGCTTGGTGTCCATGCCTAATTTGATAATCTTCAGGGCTACCCTTCGGCGAATCGGCTCGGTCTGCTCAGCCATATAGACGTAGGCCATACCGCCTTCTCCTATCCTCTCAAGGAGCTTATAGGGGCCGATTACCGTGCCCTCGTGTTCGCTCGGCGGGGCCTGGGCCAGCGTTAC
>JAFGTU010000098.1 GCA_016933985.1 Sedimentisphaerales bacterium
AGTGCTTCCCGCAATCCGACGACCTGTTCACCAAAGTCCGCATGGCCATCGACGGCGGCGCCCAGGGCGCGTTCATCCAGGGGCAGGTCGGCGACAACTGGAGCCGGTACGAGCGCACCGACCTGATCGCCAAAGTCGTGGAGTTCATCAAACGAAACGGCCTGATAGCGGGCGTCGCCTGCCACGATATAGCCGCCCCGATCGCGATGGCCAAGGCCGGCGTCGAGGTTGACTTCTATATGAAGACCCTGCACAGCGACAATTATTGGTCCGCCACGCCGAAAGACCAGATACCGCCCGATGGCGGCCTGCCGAGCCACGATAATATGTGGTGCACCCAGGCCGAAAAGACAATCGAGTTTATGAAGACCGTCAAGAAGCCCTGGATCGCATACAAAGTCTTAGCCGCCGGCGCGATTCACCCCAGGGACGGATTCAAATACGCATTCCAAAACGGGGCCGACTTCGCCTGCGTAGGAATGCTCGATTTCCAGGTGATAGAAAACGCAATAATAGCCAAGAATGCCCTCGCCGAAAGCCAAAACAGAAAACGCCCCTGGCAGGCATAAACGCGAAACGTTGGCTCAATCGGCATCAACTCTTTTCTATCAGGAACAGGAATTCACGGTTCGGCTGTTCTGAGTCCTTGAGCCACTCATTCGTCCATTTCATATCGGCCATCACGTTCTTCTTGTAGTCCAATTCAACAACATCAAGAATCTTTCCGTTCTCCGCCAGGACCCTGTTGAGCTCATCAGCCGTGGCGCGACCCCCCGAGCTGTATGATAGAATAACCCAGCGCGTATTCGTAAGGCGCAGCAGCCGATCAATGGCATCGACCGCGATATACCTGCCGCTTTCGCTCCTTCGGAAGTCTTCAAACACGCAACTCGCTGTCTTGTCGGATGTGTCTTGCCTGCGTTTGGCCTTGCCGAATAACGCCGGCCTGTCATAAAGGCAGATGGTCGTCCACAGGTGATAGTAAGAAGCGTACCTCACACGGGATGGAGGCATCTTGTCGTTATTTGACCCATAAGGAGGATCAAAGTACGCAAGGTCGGCCTCGACCATCGGCGCCAGGTCGAATATGTCCCGTCGGAACACCCTGTGCTCGTCCTGCGTAACAAACACCTTCGGCACTTTCAGCACAAGGTCGCTGTACGACCTGGGGGACCAATCACGCAAATACGATGCAAAGTGCCCGAGTGTGCTATCGACTTGATCGAGAGCAAGGATCAGACTCGTAAGTGCGACCGCCTTATCCAATGGCGATAAATGCAACCGCTCGATCTCCTCTCGAATCGCATCCAGCTTCCTCGTGTTGTGAATCTGCCACGGTTTCTTCAAACCGTCTATTTGGGCGGCACAACCTCCGTTGGGGAGTCCTCCGTAATTCTCTGTGAACCATCCGTCAACCGGCGCCAGCGAGTTCAAGTGCTCGATAAGCTCGCAATACGCCGCAGGCTGCTTATCGTTCAGCAGGTAACAAGTCCCGAACACCTCCGACCACACCGCCACGTCGTTGCTCAGGACCCGATAGCCCCTCTTCGCAAGCGCTTGTGATACGCGGGTCGTCCCCGAAAACCCGTCCAAAACCGTCCGCGCATTGACCTTTGCGACCAGTTGAAGGATGTGCGGAATCAGCTTCAGCTTGGACCCGGCGTACTTGACACCCTCCGTAGGAGGCGCTTCAGCCGGCGCATCTTTGAATAGGCAGAGGGCTTCGTTCATCGTATCAATCCAGCCTTCTTCTTATTGGGCGTTCTAAGGCCGGCGTAGCTTGTCATTTCTGCACGCTGAACTTGAAGATTGTGGTTTGTTTGAAGGTTTGGCCGGGGCGAAGCACGGTGGATGGGAAGTTCGGCTTATTGGGAGCATCGGGATAGTGCTGGGTTTCGAGGCATAGGCCGTGATAGGGGCCATAGGCGAATCGTGAGGTCTTTAGGTTGCTGCTTAGGTGCTTGGCCGTGTAAAGCTGCACACCTGGCTGAGTGGTGAAGACCTCCATAACCCGGCCGCTCTTTGGCTCGACAACGCGGGCGCAGAGCTCAGGCTTCCCGCTCTTGTTTTCTTTAAGAACGTAGCAGTGGTCGTAGTTCTCCCCTTCGACCTGCTTGATCCGCAAGCCGATGGTCTGGGGCCTGGTAAAGTCCATAACGGTCCCCTTGACGGGCCTTATCTCGCCGGTCGGAATCTTGGCCTGGTCGGAGGGCAGGTAGCTCTCGGCATTGAGCGTCAGGATATGGTCGAGGACGTCGCCGGAGCCGGCACCGGCGAGGTTCCAATAGGCGTGGTTCGTCAGATTCACCACCGTCGGCTTGTCCGTCGCGGCGGCGTACTCAATGATCAGCTCATTATCGTTGGTTAACGTGTAAGTAACGGTCACATCGAGCTTACCGGGATAGCCTTCGTTGCCGTCCGGGCTGGTATGGCGCAGGATCACGCCGACCGCGCTCTTCTTTTGGAAAGACTCGGCTTGCCAGAGGAGCTTGTGGAATCCTTCTCGGCCCCCGTGGATGTGGTTCGCCCCGGCATTGGGTGTAACCTTATACGTTACGCCGTCGATGGCGAACTGCGCGCCGGCGATGCGGTTGGCGAACCGCCCGACGACCGAGCCGAATAGCGGATGGCCCTTGAAATAATCCTCGAACGAATCCAGGTAAAGCGTAACGCTCTCGAATTTGCCGTTCTTGTCCGGCACTTTGACGGTGGTGAGCGTCGCCCCGTAGTCAAGGACCTTCGCTTCAAGCCCGTTGGCGTTGGTAAGCGTGTACTCGTGAACCACAGCGCCGTCGGGCATTTTGCCCACTACGGTCTTGGTGATCGTTGCTTGCGAATTTGCTGTGCTCTTTTGCGCAGCCGAGCAGCCGCATGCTGACGCCACCAGGCAGACGGCAACGATGTATCGAACCTGCGTAATCATAGCCGGACTCCTTTCTCGGTTATTCACCAATACAGTACAAATTCTCGGCCGTGCGGATGAACAGGCGGCCGTTGGCGATGGCGATGGAGGATTGGACAGGGCCTTCGTCATATTTGGTCTGAAAGAGGACCTCGAATTTTTCATCGCCGGCCTTGAGCACGACGACCTCACCGCTCTCGCAGATGCAGTACATCTTTCCGTCGCCGGCGGTGAGAGAGGCCCGCCACGGCCCGCGTCCCCCGAGCGTGCCCTGCCAGAACTGCCTGCCCATCTTCGGCTCGAAGCATGTAACGACCTTGCCCCGCGTGACCCCATCGAGCACGTAAAGCCTGCCCTGATAGAATAGCGGCGTGCTGGCGTCGGGTGCAGCCTCGCTGAATTCCCAGAGTATCTTGGCCGGGTTGTCGCCGTCGGGCGGCTGAAGGGCGAAGACGCCGTTATGCTTGTGTTTCGTGCCGAAAATAATGCCTTCGCCCGTAACCAGCGACGGGATTATGCGTGTGTCCCTGACCTTTTGCGTCCAGTACTCGAATCGCCACAGCTCTTTTCCCGCGGCCGGGTCATGGGCAGTTACGAAATCGCCGCCCGTATTCAGCAGCTCGACCTTCCCGTTGTGAACGAATGGAATCGTCGTGCCATAGGCCTCCATTCCCTCGTCGAAGGTGTTTGTCCTTCGCTCCTGTTTCCATAGAGTCCGTCCGGACTTGGGGTTGATCGCCATTATGAACGAATCCAGCGGCCCTTCGGCTTCGGGCCGGCGGTAGGGCGTATCCCGACGGATCACCAGGATATACAGTTTGTCGCCATAGAGCAGGGGGCTGTTGCTGTAGCCGAACTGGATTGCCAAATTGCCGTACTCCTTTTCTATATCCCGCAACCACAGCTCATCGCCCTGGAAATCGAAAGCGACCAGCGGACCGTTGCCGTACAAAAAGTACACGTTATTCCCGTCGGCGACCGGCGATGGCGAGCAAAGATTGTTGCGCGGAAACCTGCGAGAATCGGAACCGACGTCCTTGCGCCACAACTGCCGCCCTGTCTTCTCATCGAGGCACAAGGCCGCATAACCGCCCGAACCTTCGACCATAGACGTCACGAACACCCTGCCGTTAGAGATGATCGCCGTCGCCCCGCTTGGTCCGGGCAGGGGGCTGACCCACTTGGTGTTCTCGGTCGCGCTCCAGGAAGCGGGCAGGTTCTTTTCGTCGGTAGAACCGTTAGAAAAAGGCCCCCGCCACTGCGTCCAGTCCCGGCAGAACGCCGGAATCGTCAGGAGCAGAACCAGAGTAATCACGAACCGTCTGTTTGTCAAATGTGTCATCAAGCGCTATCCTTTCATCTTCCGACCCGTACAGCGGTCATGGCCTTTTCGTTTTGTACTCGAAAGGCTCCTCGTTCTTGTCGATGCACCCGAACGCCTGGATAACGGCGTTGGGGTTTTCGATGGTGATAGGCTCCTCGGCAACGTAATTGCGCATTCTCGCGCCGCTCATGGTGATTGTAAGCTTATCGCTGCCGCGGACGAGCATATAGTCCTGGGATTTGTCGAGCGTTGTCAGTGCACCGTTGCCTCCGGAGAAGGCCTCCACGTTGGTCATCGCCGTATGACCTTTGCCCTCGATGATGATGGGATGAATCTCCTCGACGCTCGCCCCGGTGTTGGCGATTATCGAGCCTTGCGCTATCTGCCAATTGCGGTTGAACGTGCCGTCGCCGAGTTTATAGATCCCCACGGTTACGCAATCGAAATTGAAATTCGTCAACTGCCCGTATGTGGCCGGCCCCAAATAAATCCCCCCGTACGCCCCGAAAGTGAACAGGTCCATAAGCTGGGCGTTGTCGGTATGGTCGATACGATATGTGAACGTCTTCCTCGCAACGACCGAATCGATCACGCCCCTGCTGAACCCGCCTGCGAACAGTCGAAGATTCGACGGATTAACATGGCAGTGCAGTATCCGCGGAATATCGTAGCAATAGTCGATACGGATGAACTCGCCCCCAAGGGGATACCCGTAGCAGTGTTCAAAGAGAATCTGTTCGACGATAGCCCGCCGGCGGACGTTGAAATCCATCGCAAGAAACTCCCCGTAAAAGGTGAGGCACGACAGGGTCACTCCCTGCGCGCCTTTCTGCTGCGACGCCTGAATCGTAGCAGGATACTCAATAATCTTGGCCGGGTCCCTGAGCGTTTGCTTCGGATACCAGAATTGAATCCCGCGAATCTGCGTCGAATGCTCGACCGTGATAAAGGGCCTCTCCTTATCTTCGATAGCAAAGATACTGCCGACCGGCTGAGCCTTCTCCGGATGTCTCGTCCCCCGCCCCACCGGCCCATGCATCCCGATCAGCGAGACGTTCTGTCGCAAAATGATTCCTCCGTCAACCGGGTAAGGCTCCTCCGACGGCTCGACGAACAGCCCCGCGCCGCGCCGATGCGCCCAGTCAATCGCCTTCTGCAGATTCTCGGCGTTGATCGCAGCACTATTGGTCGGCAGCACGCCGAATTCGCGGATGCTCTTCATAAGGCTGCTCGCCGGTTCCGCCGCCCCGCAAGCGAGAGACAAAGTGATTGCCAATAGAAATGATACTGCTGATACACTTCTTCTGTTCATAGTCATTATCCCGGAATTTCTTTTTGCAGCAATTAGCCTATTGAATACCGTTGCGTTGTCATTGTTTGCAGTTGGCCAGGGCGGATTGCAGCGCCCAGTCGATGAACATTGCGTAATTGTCGTTTTTGTAGCTCTCGTCCGGATTCTTGCACCTTGCCCGGGCCAGCTCTATCTGCGGGACAATCGCGCAAGCCTTCGAGCCGATGCCCTGAATCTCCCTCGCCGCATGGAGCACAACAGTCTCGCGTCGGTCTTCGAGGCCCTTGGCCAAAACGCCCAGAGCATCCTCGCATAGGCCCAGCTTGCACAGTACTCCGGCGGCGGCAAAGCGAACGTTCGGACTACGGTCGGCCAACGATGCGGTCAGCGCATCCGCAGCCGCCTCGCCCTTGTCGCCGAGCGCTGCCAAGGCCACAACGGCCCAGTGCCTTGCTGCGCTATCGTTGCTTTCAAGGCGCCCCGTCATCTCCGGCAGCTTATCGTCCGATGCCCCCACAAGCTCGGCGGCGGAGAGAATATGCCGAATGGGATACTTCCTCGGCTTAGTCGCCATTTCATAAGGCGTCGAGCCCTTCGAGCGAATGTGCATCTCCGCCTCGAACATAAAACCAGTATCGCGCGTTTCGATGATCCATCCTCGCAGGATTCTGCGCATTTTGTCGATAATGTTCTTGTGCTCGGCTGAATCGGCCAGGTTGTTTATCTCGTGCGGGTCGGCCTGGGTATCGTAGAACTCCTCGACCGGCTTTCTCGGAAGCCACCAAAATCTCTGCGGAGCCGTGAGCTTGTCCTCTGCCGCCGCCCGGCGAAGCTCCTGCATAATCTCGGCGCGGTCCGGGTATTCGCTCGGCTGAATGTAGGGCAGGTGCGGCATGAAATTGCGGATGTACTTATATCGCCTCCCCCGAACGCACCGCTGCAGCTCATAGACCTCATCGACCCGGCTCGCGGCCCCGAAGACATGCCTCCGCGCCGCAGACGACTGCGGACCCAGAAAAGGCGTCCCCTGCATATAATCCGGAATCGGCAAATCCAGCAAATTCAGAACCGTCGGGGCAAAATCAACGAAGCTGACCAGCCTCTCCGTCGCAACGCCCCCTTTGAGCGAACTGAGATGCTCATACTTCTTGGGAAAACGCACCATCAGCGGGACGTGCAGCCCGGAATCGTACAGCGTCCGCTTGAACCGGGGAAGACCCATACCGTGGTCGGAGAAGAAAAATACTATCGTCTCCTCCGCCAGCCCGTCGGCCTCAAGCTCGGCCAGCACGCCGGCGACCTGCTTGTCCATAAACGTAATCAGGTCATAATATCTCGCCCATATCTTCCGCACCAAAGGCGTATCGGGGTAGTAAGGCGGCAACGTTATCTTGTCACCGTCGTGAAGCTCCTCGCCCTTGAGTTTCGACCTGTATGTCTCGAAGAAAAGTTCGTCCGAACCGTTGATCTGGCCCTGATGCGTGGACACAAAATTGAAGACGCTGAAGAACGGCTGGCCGGGCTTCCGATTTCGCCAGTGCGCATCGTGGCTCGATTCATCCCAAACGCCCACGTCTTTGAAATTGTAGTCCTTCTTGTAATTATTGGAGCAGTAGTACCCGGCCTCGCGGAGCAGTCTCGGAAAACATTTTATCTTGCCCGGCAGCTTGACGTCCGAACGCAAATGCTGAGTCCCCGTCGAGGTCGCATAGACCCCCGTAACCAGACAAGACCGCGACGGCGCACAGACCGGGGCCGTGGCGAATGCCTTCGTACAGCGCACCGCCTGAGTTGCGAACTTATCCAGATTCGGCGTCGTAGCGTAATCGTCACCATAGCAGCCCAGATATTGCGGACTTACGTCTTCGCACGTTATCCAGAGAATATTGGGCCTGTCGTCCAACGGTTTGCCGGCCGATTTCCTGACGCCGGACGCACAGCCTGAGACGACAAACGCCGATGCGCAGAGCCCCGCAGCCTTCAGAAAATCTCGACGTGTCCTTAAACCAGGTTCCACTTCTCGGTCCTCCATGCCTTATCCATATAACCTACAGCCGCCGTCATTGCTTGCTCGCAACGACCTCGAATTCTCTGAAACTCGTCGGCCCCTTGCCCGCCTTCGAGACCAACTGCGCTTCAAGCCGGTACTTGCCAATCTCAGCCGGGAATTTCGCCTCGAAAGTCAGTATCTCCCGCCCCAGCCCGCCTACCGTGCAAGGCTTGGACTCTTTGGAGACAACCTTCTTGCCGCGGACAATCCGCAGCTCAACCGTCCCTTCCCAGTCTTCGTACAAGTCATTGATAACAAAGACTTTAATCTGCCTCCGGGCCAACGGAGCAACCTCCTCATCCCAGAAATCCACCATTAGCCCGACCGGCGCAAACGCGTCGCGGACATAATTCTCGAAATTCGGCTCGAACTTCAGCTTCTTCAAATCGATGAAGTGATCACTCGTTGCCCCGCCCTCGGGCCTGGGTTTATCGCCGGGCCGCGAATAGGTCAACCCGCAGAAATGCAATACGCCCGCACACTCGCGATGCACCCGCCAGAATTCGGTCAGGGCGGCCAGGTATTTGGCGTAGAGCTCGCGCCGCTGCTCTATGGTGGAATCTGCCCCGAGCAGGCTCTTATAGACGTTCTCGGTCAGGCAGGTCGGCTCGCCCTCGCGCGTCAGCCAAAGCCAGCCGTATTCGTTGATAACAACGGGAACGCCCAGTTTCTTCTGCGCATCGCGCAGATAAGGTGCGCCCGGTACCTTTGCCATTTCGCTCAGACGAAACGACTCTTTGCCCTGCCAGCCCTTAATGAACAGGTAAGGATGCGCCTCGACGAAGTCGGTCGGGTTCTGCGGCTCGGCCCAGCCGTTCTCCCATGGACGATTGGAAATATCCAGGCGCCGAACCGCTCCGATGGCCTTGCCCGTCTCGACGGTAACGCTCTCATTCTGCCCGTCCCAAATTACAACGCAGGCATGGTTCCATCGCTCGCGCATCCATTCGGTGTATTCAGGGATGATTCTTTCGGCCTTAGGATTCTCCGGCGCTTCGCCCAACAGCCAGATGGGAAACTCATCCTGAATCAAGAAGCCCTCTTCATCGGCGATTTCATACCAAAGCTCCGGCGGAAAGCCTATGCAGTACCGAATCGAGTTCCAGCCCATGCCCTTGAATTTGCGGTGCAGCTTTCGCACCCACTTTCTGTCCCAGGGTTTATCGCCTCGCTCATCGTCCTCGAAGAAGCGGTATGCGCAGACGTTCGTGCCCCGCATGTAGTAGGTCTTGCCGTTGAGAACAGCCCGCCGAGTCTCCGGGTCGAATCGAAACGACCGCATGCCAAAACGTGTCGTAAACCTGTCCGAATCGGTCTCGATCTCAAGCTCGTACAGAAACGGATCTTCAGGTGTCCACAGCCGGCAGCCCTCCATCGGGAGCTCCTCAGAGAGCGGAAACCAGTCTTTATCCTCAGTCTTCCACATCGACCCTGGCGAGTAAATCAGAGCTTTACCGCTCTTGGCCTCGCGAATGGCGAAGTTGGTCCGCGTCCGAGCCACCCGCGTCGGATTCACCACCCGAGCGTACACTCGCACCGTTTGCTTCTCCAGATCAGGCACAACCTGTACGCTCTGGATATACGGTGCGTACGTCAGGATCAGCTCGACTGAGTCATAGATCCCAGGGATATACAGGTACTTCTCGAAATCCCATCCGCTGGGCACGTCCGTTGGCCGGGACTCGCGATCCGCGCCTACGCGCACGATCAGCTCGTTCTCCTGCCCCGCCCCCTTGATCGCGTCCTTCACGTCCAGACAGCAAGGCGTAAAGCATGGCAGATGCTCGCCGACGACCTCGCCGTTGAGCCACACCTTCGTGCCGTACTTTGCCTTGTGAATCTTCAGCACAGCGACCGCGGGAACCTCTCCCTTGACCTCGAACTTCCGCCGATACCAGAATGCCTGCCGTTTTTCGCTTTTCTTGCCCACCTCGGCAAATGCCGGCTCAGCCATATCCACCAACCCCGGAACCGCAACCTTATGCCCGAATTGCGCCGGGGCAGAATCCATACCGCCCTGCTCGACCTCCCACTCGCCGTTCAAGTCGATAACGTTCCTTTGGCCGGCCTTGGCTGTGAAAGAACTCGAACCGCAGCCGAGCAATATCGCAAGGACAGCCAACAATGAGATGCCGGCTGCCTTATGTGGTCTTACCGATGTGCCCATGATTTCTCCTTTTCAGATCTTTCTGCCAAGCGCCTCGAACATCGCCAGCA
>JAFGTU010000013.1 GCA_016933985.1 Sedimentisphaerales bacterium
CTTCAGTATCGCCGAGTGCGGTCTGCAATAACGGCACGGCTGAATTGACGGTCCACGGCAGCGGCTTTGCCCCGGGATCTTCGGCCTCGATTGCCTTGACGGGCAGCGCGTCAACAGAAATCGGCTTTGACGCCTTGTACGTCCAGAACGTTCAGGCGTTTGACCGGATCGACGTTGCGACAAACTTGCTTAACAATCCCGAAGACGGCGTTGGCGACGCGGTGCACGTGGTGCACACGGTGATTAACCTGTTCCAGACCGGCGATGAGGGCGTATTCTCGCCGAGCGACGAGTTTGCCGCTCCGTTCAACTCTGGCGACCCGGCGAACTTCGCCGTGCGCTTTAGCGGCTATGTTTATGCTCCGTCGCCGGGCGTGAGGTACTTCGGGGTCAACAGCGACGACGGGTTTGTGCTCACTATCAACGGCGAGCATATCGGCGAATATCCGACAGGCCGCGCCCCCGCCACTACGGATGTGACGAACTGCACGTCCGGGACGATGACTTTCAACTTCCCCGCACCGGGCAACTATTACCTGGTTCTTGACTTCTTTGAGAACAGCGGGGGCGAAGAGGTCGAATTCTTCCAGACGGATTCCGGTGGCGCCAACCGAAGATTGTTCAATGTCGATGCGGAGCTGATTGTTTTCCGGGACGATGTTGCCAGAGTTAATGGGACGGATGTTGTGGTCGTCGATGAGAATACGATTACCTGCCGGGCCGACTTGAGCGAAGCCGAGCCGAATCTCTGGACCGTTACTGTTACGCCCGAGTGCAGCCAGTCCGCTGAGGCCCAGCTCGACGATGCGCTTGAGATAGTCTCCTGCAGAGCGAACTTCAATCACGATGGGCGAATCGATTTCTTCGATTGGGCGGCAATAGCCGACAATTGGGGCCGATCCTGCTCGTCACCGCTCTGGTGCGACGGCCTCGACGCGGACCAGAACGGCAGTATCGATTTTGGGGAGGCGGCGATTCTCGCCGACGAATGGCTTTTGCCGAGATGATGGGGAGTTGATTGGTCCGCTCGCAGTATATGCGGCCACTGGCGACTGGCGCATCTTGATGCAATCCAAGAAATTGCGATGGTGTTGAGGGGTGGCATACAGATGAACCTCGGCCGTGCCTCATCGGTGGAGCAAACCTATTAGGCCACAAGCATCAACCCATAGTAGCTCGGACATTGCCGCGTCGATCGCACTACGCGTCGGTACCATGCTTTCTTTGCTCCGCGGTTAAATCTACCCAAACAATCTCCTGATGTCCTCGTCCGTAACCCTTTCATCAGGCCGTAAAGGCTCGCCCCGTCGCCTTCTCATGTGCTCAAAAAACTCTTTCACATTTCCCGGAGCTGATTTTATCGCCAACCCCAGCGAATACCTCATCAAAGAGATATCCGCCCCATCCATGATCCCCTTTATCAGGCCGGTCTCGGTGTCCCCTTGGCTTTCCATCTCTCCGGCAAATCTGTCCAAAACTCTCTGCAAGCTGCCATATTCAACCGTCTCTTCGCCAACCGGCTTATTCGTTATTTGAGAATAAGGCATTCCCATGACTCTAAGCAGGCACACAGCTTCAGGAGGCATTGCATCTGCATGCTCAAAGCCTTGTTTGAACTCCGGGCCGCCATAATGCGGGGGCAGCAATATCTGAGGTCTCTGTATCCGAACAACGCCTTTCCTTACGACTGTCCTATCCTTGAATCGGCTGTGTTCGGCAGCAAGAACATAAGCAAGCTCCATGTCTCCGAACGTAAAGAGTATCCTCTGATATTCTCTGATAACCTCGGTGGCGATCCAGTATTTTTTGAACTCTTCTCTGTCAAATACAGACACTTTTGATTCTCTCCAAAACGTCACACAAAAACGCGTAGGTTGCGTGATGTATGGCCAATAGCATCTTTACGATGGTTCAGTCTGACACGCTGCTGTGCGCAAATAACAGCGGACGCACCCAAAAATATGGAGCGGCGCACAATAAAGACGGGCGCTCCTGGAAAAAGGATTATAACGCTCATAAGCGTTTGTCCTGACGCCCTGGGACTATGATCTTTTTAACCCAGTATTTGGACCGGTGCTACCGCTCCGAGTAGTCATTAGAACCAGTGGTGATGTGGTTGTCAAGAAATCTCCAGATTAGGATTGAGTCTTCGACGCACACTCCGAGCAATAGCTTCCTCTGGTCAGCGGGACTAACTCGAAAACGGACGAATAGGCCGAAGACTGAATGTTAGGGACCAGTGCAAGCGGGAATGACTATCCGCGGAGGCGGCCCAATGTGCTGATCATCAGCTTTAAGGGCCTGACCCCGACGGGGCGGATCGATAGCGAGCACCTGGTCTCAACTCTTGACGTGCTGCCAACGATCTGTGACTACGCGGGGGTGAAGGGCCCGGCAGTTATGCGCGGACGGAGTCGGCGGGAGGTTATTGAGAGGCCCCCGGCAAGATGAAGAACCTGGCCGGGCAACCGACGTTCGCCGGCGAGGTAGAACGGCATCGCAATTTGCTTGTGGAGTGGAACAGACTTACCGCCGAAGACAAGCACGCGGTTAAGCCCCCGCCCAAGAACCAGAGGAACAAGACACAGCAGAAGAAGAACCGGAAGTAGCAACGGCAAATCAGGGAATCCAGATTATTGGTAATTGGCGCCCGGGTGCGCTTGCGGGCAGGATATGCGTGTGCGGCTATTCCGGGTTGCGGGCGTAGGATCTCCGAGTGAATTGAACGCCGCCTGTAATGGGTCGGGTCTGTAGTAGCTGTGCCTCGGATTCGTCTCCCTCCTTGAATTGTTGCGTGCTTCCGGTATAATGGCTGCTGCCGGCGACACAAAGAAACTGAGATTGCAGGAATCGTATCATGAAAGCAAATCGTCGAGGATTCATAA
>JAFGTU010000099.1 GCA_016933985.1 Sedimentisphaerales bacterium
ATCATCCGGCCCACCGGCCTGATTGACCCGGAAATCTTCGTGCGCCCGGCTGCTAACCAGGTCGAACACCTGTTAGGCGAGATCGAAAAGCGAGTGAAAGCAAAAGAGCGCATCCTCGTAACCACCCTCACTAAGAGAATGGCCGAGGACCTGGCCGCCTATATCGCAACAAAGGGCTTTCGATGCCGATACCTTCACAGCGAGATCGACACCCTCGAAAGAATCGATATACTCCGCGACCTGCGCACCGGCGAGTTTGACGTCCTCGTCGGCATAAATCTCCTCCGCGAGGGCCTCGACCTGCCCGAAGTCTCAGCCGTCGCAATACTCGACGCCGACAAGGAAGGCTTCCTCCGAAGCCAGACCTCGCTGATACAGACCATCGGCAGGACCGCCAGAAACGTTAATGCAGCCGTCTTCCTCTACGCCGACACGGTTACGCCGTCGATGCAAAAGGCCATCGATGAGACCGAAAGACGCCGTAAAATCCAGCTCAAGTACAATGAAGACCACAACATCACCCCGGAAACCATAAGGAAGGAAATCCGCAGCAGCCTGACGGAGCAAATAAAGGCCAGAAAAATCGCTCAGCACGCCGTCCGGTTCAGCGACTCCGAATACGACAAGGTCCAGCTCGCCTCGCAGATCGAGAAAGAAATGCTCGAAGCCGCGCAGGCCCTCGAATTTGAAAAAGCCGCTTTCCTGAGAGACCAGTTGAAAGAGCTGAAAGAGCTGCCTGAGCTCGTCCTGATGGACTCAAAAAGAAAGAAAAGCGAATTCCTCGCCGCCAAGAGGCTCGAAAGGCACAAGAGAAACAACTGATGTCCCCTCAACGCCTTTACGGCGTCAAAAACCGAAAAAATGTGCTCCGCACGGCGCAAGGCCGAATCCGGGCAAAATTATTCGTGACAACTCGCGCGAATTCGCATTTAATAGGTGTTTGTGGCTTGGACGCGTTTGTGGTATGATGAACAAACGATGATTCTTGAGCCCTTTCGTGGTCGAGGAAAACAACAAATGAGAAAACTGAACATTGCTAAGGCGCGCCCGCTTATCAAGATGGCAATTGCCGAAGACCTTGGATGGGGCGATATTACAAGCGAATTATTCTTCACGGAGGACACCGTTGCCAATGCGACTATCGTCTCGCGCGAGGAAATAGTCGTCTGCGGAATGTCGATCGCCGAGGAAATCCTTCGGCTGTACGACCAGAGGCTCAAAATTGACGTCTTTATCAAGGACGGCGCAGCCGCCCACGTCGGCTCCAGGCTCGCCGTTATTGACGGCCCCTTGCGCTCCATGCTCAGCTTGGAGCGCGTCATCCTGAACTTCCTCCAGCGACTCAGCGGTATAGCAACCACAACAAGAAAATACGTCCGTGCAGTCCACGGGACCAACGCAAAGATATACGACACCAGAAAGACGATGCCAGGCTGGAGAATCCTCGAAAAATACGCCGTGCGGTGCGGAGGAGGCTACAATCACCGCATCGGGCTCCACGACGGAGTCCTTATTAAGGATAATCACCTCGCTCAGCTCGGAGCAAACTTCCAGTCGAGACTTAAGAGAATCGTCGCCGAGGCAAAGAAGATTAAGGGCGTGAAGTTTGTCGCCGTTGAGGTGGACCACGTCGATCACCAGCTTAACCATGTCCTCAAAATCCCGGACATCGACATCGTCCTGCTCGACAACATGGGCCAGTGGCAGCTAAAGCACGCCGTCGAAATGAGAGACGAAATGTGCGGCAAAAACAGTGGACCTCTGCTCGAAGCATCCGGCAACATAACGCTGGACAACGTCTCGGCAATAGCACAGTGCGGCGTCGATAGGATTGCCGTCGGCGCAATTACCCACTCGGCCCACGCCGCCGATATCGGACTCGACAGGTAACAAATGCCCTGCTCGAAGAATGACCCGCTGGACCCCGACAGGATAAAGGCAAGCCCGGGCGCATCGCTCATCGGACGGCAGGTAATTGTCTTCAGCTCGACATCCAGCACCAACGACATCGCCGCCGAGTACGCCCGCGACAAATCCAATAACGGCCTCGTGGTCTTTGCCGAAGAGCAAACCGCAGGCAGGGGCCGCGCCGCAAGCAAGTGGCTCTCGGACCCCGGGCAAAGCATTCTCTGCTCGGTTCTCTTGACCGACTGCCCGCTAAATCCGGAATTGCTTTCACTTACCGCCGCCGTCGCAGTCGCTGAGACAATCGGCCGGCACGCCAAAGTCAAATGGCCCAACGACATCTTCCTTAACGGCAAAAAGGCAGCCGGCATCCTCCTCGAATCCAAGAACCACGGCTATGGGACCGCATACATCATCGGCATCGGAATAAACTGCCACCAGCAGAAACACTCCGTCCCCGCAGATCTGCAAAATACCGCAACAAGCATCGACATCGAAACTAAAACTACCTGCAACCGCATCTCGCTGGCAAAGAGACTGCTTGCCTGTCTCGACCACCGGATCGAAACAGCCCAAACCGACGAAACCCGAATAATAGAGTTATGGCGAAAGCGGAGCATCCAGCTCGGCCACAGAATAACCCTAATCTACAACGCCGACCGATTCACCGGCAACTGCATCGGAATCGACCCGCAAAAAGGCCTCATCCTCCAGCTCGACGCCGGCGCAGTAAGATTCTTCGACGCCGCCCACACCACAATCGCAAAATAGCAGCGAGGCCAATTGCCATTCAGGCCATAGAACTGTACTATTGGCTTGTGCAGCCTTTGCAGTGCCCTTTGAAAGGAATCTGAAACCATGAAAACGCTGACCACCCCGACGCGCATACTAATCGCCTGCCTCGGATCGGTTTTATTTGCCCTATTCTGCAGGGGTGAGACTTCCCCGCCCGATGTCCCCAAGGCCGTCCCGACGTTTCACTGCATCGGCCTCTACTGGAATCCTCAGCAGGGCACAGTTGACAACACCTGCACCGTCCGCTACCGCTCCGCAGGCTCCGATACATGGAAGGCCGCACTGCCGTTATGGTTCGACTCCCGCCCACCCGAAACATTCGAGCGACTTTACCCGCCCGACAGATACAACGTGCCCGCGAAAAAACCCCTCTCACTCCTGAATCACTCCAACCAATACCGCGGGAGCATCGTAAACCTCTCGCCCGCAACGAAATACGAAATCGACCTGCGCCTCGAAAAAACCGGCCAAACCGCACGCCTCACAGCCGAAACATGGTCCGAGCAGTTCCGCACGACCGAAACAGCCTCAGTCCCTCAGAACCAAAACCACACGCTCGTAATCGACCGCTCAGGTGCCCCCGACAATTACGTTCTATACACAGGCAAAGAACCATCGACAATCGATGTCGCCGGCAAACAAGACCATTGCATCGAAGTCCGCGCATCCTACGTCATAATCAGAGGCCTCACACTGAAGAACGCCGCTTCCCACGCAATCCGCATCTTTAAGCCGTCGCACGATGTAATCATCGAAAACTGCGATATCTCAGGCTGGGGCCGACCGGATGAACTCGAAGGCGAGAAATGGGGCTATAATATGGAGGCCGCCGTTTTCGCAAGCGAGTCCGGAACCTTCAACCCGACTATCTCCCGCATCGTTATCCAACGCTGCCGAATCCACCATCCCCGCTACGACACGAATGCCTGGAGCGAATACCGTGAGAAGATGGACCCTAAAAGAACCGGCAAGACCTGGCACCCGATGGGCCCCCAGGCCGTAACCTTCTACGACACCGCCGGAAATCACGTCTTCCGCTACAACGATATCTTCTCCGACAAAGACCACTATTACAACGACATCATCGGCGGAGGCCACAACTTCTGCGCACTCGGCGCGCCCAACCGCGACTCCGACATCTACGCCAACATCCTCAAGAACTGCTGGGACGACGCTATCGAATCCGAAGGCGCAAACTGCAACGTCCGCATCTGGGGCAACTACATCAGCCACTCAATGGTCGCAATAGCCTCCGCCGCCACCCACGTCGGCCCGCTCTACATCTGGCGCAACGTAACCGAAGTCTCGCAGAAAGGCCCTGAAACCCTCGCCGGGGGCCCATTCCTAAAAGCAGGTCTCGGCTCAGGATTCTCCGGTGGAAGAACATACGTCTTCCACAACACAATCCTCCAGCCCTCAACCGACGCTGAGCGCGAAAAGTGGCAGGGCCACGCCCTCGGACTCTCAACCTGGGGCGGAGCGCTGATTAACCACATCTCCCGCAACAATATATGGCACGTCTTCGAGAACAACGGCCACTCAATCCAGGAGCGAGGCGACCTCTGCCGAGATAACGACTACGACTACGACCTCTATTCCGGCAGAGTAATCCCCGCAAACATCCACGAAAAGCACGGCATCAAAGCCGCCCCAACCTACGACCCCAAAGACCCGCCCAACCAACACTACCTCGCCCCAAACTCCCCAGGCCGCGACGCCGGAATAATAATCCCAAACTTCAACGACAACCACACCGGCCAAGCCCCCGACTCAGGAGCCTACGAACCCAACACCCCCCCACTCCAATTCGGCCCCAACGCATATCTGACCTCACCTTCCCATAGCACCAAGTGATGCGCACGTGTCTATCAATACGGAATCCCTTCGTGGCACGGCCATCCTGGCCGTGCTCGCTCGCCCCAGACTCGTACCACACGCGGAAGCCGCAATTATTTCTTCGTGCCGTGTTTGTCTGACCCCCTCCCAATCAATCCCGAGCACCCCGGAATTCATCGACCCCCTGCCTGCCAAAAAGAGGTAGCGGGTGCACCGTACACCACTTCCAACAAAGCCGTATAGAATCGGGTTCAGCCCACGCCGCCTCTCTTTGCAGTCTTTCGGCAAATCATGAGCCACACCCTCCAAACCAGGGACAGCCACCTATTTAATTCGCTTTCCAAGCCACCGCATTGAGCACAAACTGACAGACATTGGCAATTTTGAAGTCTTCTATTGAATGGCCCATTTTTAGATAGACGATTTGGCCCTTGCCCTGCTTCTTGATCCAGCCGGCTCTGTCCTGCATGTAAGTGATGTTGTTGCGGTCGTCGAGGCACTTAAATCCGAGCAGCACGGTCTTTACGCGCCCGTCGGTGAATTTATGGTTCAGGTAGAATTCCGTGTCCTTCATTTCGAAGGCCGGGTACTCCTTCTCAACGCTCGGCTCGTCCGAGGGTTTGTAGGCGATCTTACTGTCCCATTTGATATTGTGGTTGCTGATGTAGTGCTCGGGGTTGACGTTTACTATTGTCATATCCACCGGATGCCGCCAGGCATACCCCCCGCCCGGCGTAGTCGGATTCCGCGACTCGCCCGGCTTGTCCAACTGAATCCCCAAAAAATCGAAGTAGAACTCATTCTTCGCCTTCCCGCTGCTTATCATATGATGCAGGCAAACGAACCGCCCGCCCTTCTTGGTATAGTCGATAATCGCAACCTCAGTCTTCCTATCGAGCTTCCCGTGAATATACCCGATCACCGCATGATACGAAGAAAGCTCATCCGGCAAATCCTTCTGCAAGACAATAGTAGAATCCACCGCCCCCTTACCCTTCATATACTCGGCCAGAACCTCCATCTGCTCGACCTCGTCGGTAACAATAAGCACCCGCAAATCCCGCCCCATCGACCCGAGCACCGCCGCCCCCGCAAAAATCATCGCACCGACAATAAGGAGAAGCCTCCAGGCCCATCCGCTTCTTACATTAAGAAATCTCATGTCCGTACTCCTTCTAAGATCGCTGATAACTTGCTTCTGACGGCGAAATTCATTATAATGACGCCCCTATGGTGCCCACAATCACATAGTAGCAGCAAAAGGAATGCTTCTCATGAAGAATTACCTGGTATGCCTGTAGATAGGGTAGCTATGGACATCCACCTATTAAGACCTACAGCCACCGTTCCCTATCCGGCTGTTGAGAATCCCGCAAGTCGTTGTGCTTGCCTAAATTGCCTACCCGCCCTTTTTCCTCAACAACCCTTCGTCCTAATTCCCAACAACTTCGACATTCGAAATTCCTTGTTCATTATTCGATATTAATCCTCCATCGCCCCCCCTTGTCGCGGCGTAGCCTCAAACAAAGCCGGATCCCCCCAGCCACTTCAATCCTGATCCCCTGCTTTCCTGATCCCCTGCGACCTGATCTCCTGATCCCCTGTTAACCCTTTTCTGGTCTCTATCTCAAATCTGTGTTAATCCCTGAAAATCTGTGAAATCTGTGTTTTCACTTGACATCAAACACCTAATATGATATAATACCTACAAAACTAACATCGGATCGTTAATATGAAACCCATAGAAACAAATCAAAACTCGCATTACCCGGGGCCGTACAAGGCCGGATCAATGGCAAATAATCAATCATCAATAGTGAATACGCAAAGCCTGCCCATCTCTCCCATCTTGCCGCATCCCTATTCCCTCTGCGTTCTGTCTCCTGTCTTCTGGATACTGTCTTCTTCGTGTCTTCCTGGCTATGCGTCAATTATGCAAAACAAACCCAATTTCAAAATAGGCAAAATGACCTTAACTCCTTACTACAAAAAGCATTATGCGGACATTTCCCGCCGCCGCCCCCGAAAAAACAAACCCAATCAAACCCAATCTATCCCAGCGAAGCCGGACTCGCGGACGTTGTTGCCGTTTTCGTCTTCGGCTCCTGCCCAGGTGTATGCTTTTTGGTTGTCGAACGTTATAATACTTGCCGCGTGCCTCTATTCTACGGTCATTATCTATAGGAGCAACGAAGTGGGAACTATCGAACAAGGCGTCAGGCAGGCCGTTGAGAACTGCCTAAGAGTCCAGCCGGGCGAGAAGGCGTTCATTATAACCGACCGGCAGACAATCAAAATCGGCCTGGCCCTCAAGGCTGCCATTGAAAAGACCGCCGGGCAAGTCCAATTCTTCATAATGGAGGATTTCGGCAAGAGGCCGATCTATATACCGCCGGCGATAAGCAACGCAATCAAGACCGCGGACGTCAGCGTATATGCCGCCCAGGGAGCTGAGGGAGAGCTGCAGACCTTCCGAATGCCGATGCTCAAGGCCATCGAGGCAAATACGAGGCTCAGGCACGCCCACATGATTGGAATCACGCCCCGCATCATGTGCGACGGCATGTGCAGCGATTATAAAGAGATTCAGCGGATCAGCGGGTTCGTTTACGAAAAGGTCAAGACGGCAAACGAGATTAATGTGACTACCGAAAAAGGCTGCAATTTCACGGCCCGCTTCAGCCCGCAGCTCAAATGGCTAATCAGCGATGGCGATATCAAGCCCGGCCGATGGATGAACCTGCCCGACGGAGAGGTCTTCACCTCGCCGGTCGATGTCGAAGGCACGGTCGTCATCGACGGCTGCCTTGGCGACTTCTTCGCCGAAAAGTACGATTCCCTCGAAGATACGCCGATCACGATCGAAATCAAGAACGGCAGGGCTGTGAGAGGGAGCATCAAATGCCCCGATGAGCAGTTGCGAGAGGAATTCACCAAGTACCTCTTCGAGAACGACCAAAACAGCCACAGGGTCGGCGAATTCGCCATCGGCACGAACACCGGCCTGACCGAGCTGATCTACAACCTCCTCCAGGACGAGAAATTCCCCGGGGTGCACATCGCCTTCGGCAGCCCCCTGCCCGGCAAAACCGGTGCAGATTGGGACTGCAAATCGCACGTGGACGGCGTTATCAAGAACCCGACTATCCGCGCCGACGGCGCAGCAATAATGCAAAAAGGTAAATTCAGCCTTAAATGAGGACGATATTTTTCGCGGAAAGAGCAATATCCACAGACGCGCATCCTCCAATTTGTCCGTGACAGGCGGATTATACAGTTCATGGGTGGTTGCGCACGTCGACTGTGGAACATATTGGTCCCCCCGAAGATGATTCGGTTGACAGACGGATAGAGGTGTCATAGACTGTGAACCAACGGGGCAGCGAATAGGACCTAAACTGCCCCATTATGACAACGTTGGTATAGCAATAGAGCATAGATTACTCGGCGGTTATTCCCGGATGAAAACGCTTGTTCGTTTTATACTCTACCTAATAGGATTCTCCTTCCTCACCTGCGCGGTCACGTTGTTCTTGTATTGGCACGGCTACGGAATCATATTGAAGGAGAACGGCCCTATCGAATGGATCGAGGCGCTGTGGCTTTTGCTCAGCAGCCTGTTCTTGTTTCTCGCTGCTCGCAAATCAGTCCAATATAGCCGCCTTTATGCCGTTCTTTGGCTCTTGCCGCTGGCCGCTGCCACGAGAGAGCTGGATGCGGTATTCGACGAAATCCTTTTTCACGGCGCATGGGCCATTCCGGCATGGTTCATTCTGCTGGTGTGTCTTTACCGCACCTTCAAATCGCGCAGTATTCTCAAGTCTGAAATTCTTGAGTTTGCACAGACTCAGCAAGCGGTGTTTCTCGGCTTGGGATTTTTCATCGTTGCCGTATTCGCCCAGACCTTCGGCCAGCAGGCCGTCATGCGAGCGGTATTTCAAGAGTATTACATGAGAAGCATCGGTGGTTTTATCGAGGAAATCATAGAATTTCTCGGTTACGTTATTCTGGTTATCGGCTCATTTGAATGTTATCTAAGGTGTCATCGGCTCGGCTAGGCCGAAGAATAGGTGATCTGCTATGAAAACAACCGGCACAAACACGCAACGAGAATTCCTCAAGATACAAACCCGCCGGCCTCCAACAAGATTGTGGCAACTGTGCCGTAGATTCGAGGGTGGCAGCCTCAAGCCCGAAGGGCTTGGGAATGGCCCTGGCCGTATGCCCAAAACGCGGCGCAGCGCCGGCCTGATGGCATTTGGAGTTCTGTTTTCAGTTCTTGTTGTGGCTTCAGCCCGGAGCTCGGCTGCGGCGAAGGTCGTTACCTACCCGGCCCCGACTGGTGAAGCCTTATCGACCGATTACGAGGTCCTGGCGGCAGGGCAGAAGGTTGATGTCTATACCGCCCGCGTTCTGGACCCGCCATTTGCCGGCAAGGAATGGGACTTTGGCGGGCCTTATTCTTTTGCCAACTTCGACTTCTCTGGGAGCGTCACCGTCCGCATTGTGTCCAAACGCTCGCTCGCCAACGTGGTAATCAGGCCCGAATCGTTCGGGATCAAGCCGGCGCTGGTCGATGACCATACGCTGGAGCTGACGCTGGATCGGCCGCGAAAGTTCAGCGTTGAGCCGGACGGCAGGAAAGGGCCGTTGCTGCTGTTTGCAAATCCTTTGGAGACGGATGCACCGAAGCCCGATGACAAAGACGTCATCTATTTCGGCCCCGGTGTGCACAAGCCGGAAAAGATAGTCCTGGAAAGCAACCAGACGCTTTACCTCGCCGGCGGCGCCGTGGTCAAGGCCGAGGTGCTGGCGCAGGGGCAGAACATTCGGATTCGGGGGCGAGGCATTCTGGACGGCTCGGACTGGGAGTGGCGCAAAGGCCCCATCGGCAACTTGATTGCGATTCGCAACAGCACCGACGTCGAAGTCAGCGACATCACGCTCCGAGGCTCATCGCATTGGTCCATTGTGCCGAAGAGCTGTCGTCGGGTGACGATTCGCAACGTCAAGCTCTGCAACTCCCGCGTCCAGAACGATGACGGCATCAATCCGTGCAACTCCCAGGACGTCCTGATAACCGATTGCTTCATCCGCAGCGACGACGATTGCGTCGCCCTCAAGGGCCTCGATTTCAGCGGCGAAAACAGCAACGTCGAGCGAATCACGGTTGAGAATTCGGTCCTGTGGTGCGACCGGGCGCGGATCTTCCTGCTCGGCCACGAGAGCCGGGCCGAGTTTATGCGCGACATCACCCTGCGCAACCTCGACATCATCCATTTCACTATGACGCCGTTCTTGTTCGAGCCGGGCGAAGATATGCGCCTCGAAAATGTCACAGTCGAAAACATTCGAATCCACGGCGAGGGCCAGAGGGAGTTCATCCGCCTGCGCCCCGTCGTCAATCAGTATATGCGCAAGAAAGTGCCCGGATTCATCAGCAACATTAAGTTCAAGGATATTACGCTCAGCGGCCGGGGCGGCGAGTATCTTGTCCAGGTACAAGGGGCCGACGCCGAACATAACGTCCGCGACGTAACCTTCGAGAACGTCTCGATTGCAGGGGCGAAACTAAGCAGAGAATCCAGCCCGGTGCAAATCGGCAGCTACACTCAAAACGTCAGCTTCGCGGCGAATTGAGGTGAACCGCGGGAAATCTCTGAATATGATAGCTGCAAATAGCCGATAAACTGCTGATTGCAGAGATTGAAAGGTCCTGCTATGGAAAAGAAGAATACAATCATTTCCAGCCTTCTTATTCTGGCGTGTTCGCTGTTGCCGGCGGGGTGCGACGGCGGTAAGAACAAGGCGATCCAGGAGGCCGAAAAGGCGCGAGACGAGGCAGCCAAAGCCAAAGCCGCCTTGTCGAAGGCCAGGGCCGAGATAGACGAACTGAATGAGGAGCTTTACGCGGCCAAGAATACGAGGGATGAATTGGACCAGCAGCTTCGGCTGCTAAGGGGAGATCGCGGCAAGACCGCTATCCAAACGCCCCCGGCCACAGAAATCACACAAACCACCATTGAGGTCGATGTTGACGACTCGGTTGTCGCCGCCCTAAACGCCGAGATCGCCCAGCTCAGGAAGCTCATAGCCGAGCAGCAGAAGACAATCGCCGAGCAGGAGGCGGCTATTGAGCAGCTCGCCGAGAGCGTTGGCAGGGCCGAAGAAGCAGCCGAGGTCGTCGAGGTCCCCCCCATGCCCGACGTACCCGTTGAGCCTAACGAGGCGACCGAACCAAACGGGGGCTTATGACCCGCATTTCCCACCGCCGACCCCGCTCCGCCATAGCGCTTCGCGGAGGCGAGGATCTTTCCTTGTGATTATCGGTGATGGATTCCGACAAGGGCGGACTTCCGGGATGAACAGACCGGCACGGTGAATCCCGGGGTGGACAGAACCCGCACCACTGGTGTGCGGGCTAATCAATGGAAATGGCGGAATAAAGAAACCCCGGCCCACAGTTGGCGGGGCTAATCGGGGGTACGGAACAGGGAAAATGTAAAAATTGTTGCAATTCGGGGGGGTGGGGGTTAGTATTCTGCGGAACCGAGGCTTTGCAGATGGATAAGTCAGGCGAAAACGGCGACAAGGGCGGTGAAACGGCTGATAGCCGGGTTGCCCGCGAGTATGCCGGCAGGCTTAGCAACGAGCACCGGATGCTGGTTGTTCTTAAAAAAGAGCTTTACGATGGTGTGTGGGAGCCGATGCTGGACGACCTGCAGAACCGTTTGACCGGCAAGCCATACATATTTAAGCTGGTGAACCGGATAAAAGATGATATAGAGCGTATTGAAGAGATGCAGAAGTTCGAGGCCGAGCATAATGTTGATCTGGGAGATTACGTCGAACTTTGAGTGAACGTTTTGAATCAGGCGATTTTTGACCGAAGGGAGGACAGGGCAATGTCTGAGCAATCGCGATTCAGGCTGGTCTTTGTTTGTTTGTTTGTTGCTTTATGCACGGCTGGGCGGGGTTTAGGCGCTGCGGACAGCTCTCGGCGGCTTATATCGCCGGCGTTGCTGAGCCGAGCAGGGTTGGAGATTGTGTGGGATGATGAGCTGCCGATCGAAAATGGCGAGAAGCTGGAGAGGTTGTCTGTCGTTGGCAGCAAGATTCATGCCCTTTCGACTCGGAACTACCTGATTTCGCTGGGTAGAGAGAAAGGGGAGAAGGTTTTCAGCAAATACGCGGCGCCTGTTGGTCAACCGGTGGGCGAACCGGTGCCCTACGAGGATGAGCTGATATGGGTGTTCGGCGACAGGGTTGTTGAGATGAGCGAGCGCACGGGCGAGGAGCTTAGGAGCCAGAGTATCGAATATCGCATAATGTGCCCGGCGGTGAGAAACAGCGAGTATATGTATTTGAGCGGGACCGACGGACGTTTGCATGTTCTTCGTGAGAAGGACAAAGTTCCGCTTTTTGAGGCATCTGCAGGTAATGACTCGAAGATCAACTCGGTCATCGCGGCTAAGACTTTTGTGATTTTTAGCACGGATGCGGGGAACGTGATAAGTATGCTGGCGGGTGAGCCTGTTCGCTTGTGGCAGTTTGACGCAGCCGGGGGCGTCGCGGGGCGGATCGTTCTTGACGAGACGTCGCTGTTTTTCGCCAGCCGGGATACTTATGTTTATCGGGTCGATATGACCGGGCCGCAGAGCGTCAAGCTTGTGTGGAAAAGGCAGATGGCCGGTGTGCCTGAGGTCGCGCCGCGGGTGACGAAGACGACTGTTTATCAGTATGTTCGGGGCAAGGGGCTGACGGCGATTGACAAGCAAGAAGGGACACAGTTGTGGTCGCTGGCCGAAGGTCTTGAGCTTCTGGCGGAATCCGGGTCGAAGGCGTACGTTATCACTGAGAACGAGACTCTGACTGCGATGGATAATAGGGCGATGACAAAGCTCTATTCTGTTAATTTTCGTGGGGTGAGCAGATTCGCGTGCAATACGGTTGACCCCAAGATTTATGTTGCAGATGAAAGCGGTCGGATTGCGTGTTTGCAGCCGGTCGAATAAGGCAGCCGCAGGTGCGGTGTTTTTAATCTATGGAAGGAGTTGTATTTGAGATGGATGTGAAAATCAAGACGGCGTTGATTAGTGTTTCCGACAAGAACGGTGTTGTCGAGTTCGCCAAGAAGCTGAATGCTATGGGAGTTAAGATCATCAGCACCGGCGGAACGGCGAAGAAGTTGAACGAGGCGGGGCTGAATGTTGTGGGGATCGAGTCTGTTACCGGTTTTCCGGAGATGATGAACGGACGGGTCAAGACGCTTCATCCGAAGATACACGGGGCGCTTTTGGGCCTTCGCGACAATGCCGAGCATAAGGCGGCAATGAAGACGCACGGCATCGAGCCGATAGACCTGGTCTGCGTGAATCTTTATCCGTTCGAGGCGACGATAGCCAAGCCAGGCTGCACTTTGGAGGAGGCGATCGAGAATATCGATATCGGCGGCCCTAGTATGCTGCGGTCGGCTTCGAAGAATCACAAGTTCGTAACGGTGGTTACGCAGGCGGATCAGTACGACAGGGTCATCGAAGAGATGGAGAAGAACAACGGGGCGGTGAGCGCCGAGCTTCGGAGCGATTTTGCGAGGGTGGCCTTTGGGCTTACGGCTTCGTATGACGCGGCGATATCGAAGTACTTGAATGCCAGGGCGGGTGTGGAATACCCGGAGCGGGTTTCGCTTGCGTTAACGAAGCAGTCGTCGCTGCGGTATGGGGAGAATCCTCATCAGAGTGCGGCGTTCTATAAGATAGCGGCCAGCGGGGAGACTTCGGTGTGCAGCGGCGAATTGCTCGAAGGCGGGGTCGGCATCAGCTTCAACAACCTGCTGGATACGAACGCCGCGTTTGAATTGGTGAAGGAATTCGACAAGCCCGCGGCGGTTGTTGTCAAGCACCTTAATCCGTGCGGCTGTGCCGTTGACGATGATATTTGCGAGGCGTACCGCAAGGCATACGAAGGGGACGTGATTAGCGCTTTCGGGGGTATTGTCGCTTTGAACAGGAATGTTGACGTCGAGCTTGCTCAGACGATTATGGAGTCGTACAGTCGCTTCGGCAAGGCTTTGGGGGCGAGCGGGTTCTTTGCGGAAGTGATCATCGCTCCGCAATTCGAGAAGGATGCGGTGGAGATAATCAGGACCCTTAAGAGCTGGGGCGACCGAGTGCGTCTGGTCGAGACGGGGCCGATTGACAGGGCCAAGACGGCTGCGGGGGAGTATGACGTTCGCTGTCTCGTCGGCGGGATGCTTCTGCAGAAGCGCGACTTGGCGGGGTGGGAGCCGGATGTGCTTACATATCCGACGAAGGCCAAGCCGACGAAAGATCAGCTTGAAGACCTGCGAATTGCGTGGCTTGTGGCCAAGCACACCAAGAGTAATACAATTGTGCTGGTGAAAAACAGGAAGGTTCTTGGCGTTGGGGCCGGTCAGATGAACCGCGTTGAGTCCGGGCTGATTGCGTTCAAGCGTGCGGGCGAGGCGACGAAGGGCTGCGTGATGGCGTCTGATGCGTTCTTCCCGTTCCCGGACAACGTTGTCAACGCGGCCAAGGCCGGGATTGCGGCTATAGTGCAGCCCGGCGGCTCTCAGAAGGACGACGAGGTAATCGCCACGGCCGATGAGAACGGAATTGCAATGATTTTCACGGGCAAGAGGCACTTCAAACATTAGTTCGTGTAAATAAAATTTTGTATTTGAACGTTCCGGGAAGTGTCGATATTATAATTGCGTTTGAGCTTGGTCGTGTAGCTGAGCATGTTTCGACGGGTAGTCCCGCAGAGACGGAATTTGTTGACCGTTTTTAGGAAGAGTGCTTATGGACGAAGTCAAAATATTGCTGAAAGAGAAAGACATCCCGAAACAGTGGTACAACCTCGCTGCTGATCTACCGACGCCTCTGCTTCCGCCGCTTGGCCCTGACGGCAAGCCGGTCGGCCCGGAGATGCTGGCGCCGGTATTTCCGATGAACCTGATTGAGCAGGAGGTGAGCGCCGAGCGGTGGATCGATATACCGGAAGAGATTCTGGATATTCTGTACCGATGGCGTCCTTCGCCGTTGAGACGTGCGGTGTATCTGGAGCGATTTCTGGGCACTCCGGCGAAGATCTACTACAAAGATGAGAGCGTTAGTCCGCCGGGCAGCCACAAGCCGAATACTGCGGTCGCTCAGGCCTGGTACAATAAGCAGTTCGGCATCGAGCGGCTGACGACCGAGACCGGGGCGGGCCAGTGGGGCAGCGCCCTGGCATTCGCGTGCAAAATCATCGGGCTGGAGTGCAAGGTCTTTATGGTTCGGATCAGCTTCGACCAGAAGCCTTTCCGTAAGTTCATGATGCAGACATGGGGCGCAAATTGTGTGGCCAGTCCGAGCGAGGAGACAAACGCCGGCAGAAAGGTGCTCGCAGAAATGCCCGATACTCCGGGCAGCCTGGGCATCGCCATCAGCGAGGCTATAG